>NZ_JBHWWX010000009.1:0-130304 GCF_042730335.1 Rhodococcus sp. NPDC060084 | reverse complement strand
GGGATCGACTTCGATCCCACCGCGCTCGCGTCCGTCCGGGGAAGGGCGGCAGCCGTGTCCGGAAGATGGTGGGAGTCCGGCGGTTCGGAGTCCCCCATGGACGGTCGACCCTTGGTAGGCTCGCTCAACCAAGGTTAGCCTGAGCTACATTCTCAGAGCTTTGGTCGACGGACCTGGGCTCGCGCCCCCGAGTACGGAAGTTGAGTGATGACCGACCGATCCAGCGCTACCGCAGGTGATTCGGAGAATCCGGACGAACCTCGAGGGGACGTGTTCGACCTCGTCGGAATCGGCTTCGGCCCCGCCAACCTCGCTCTGGCCATCGCCATCGAGGAACACAATGCGGCCGATCCGGCCTCACCGCTGCGTGCCACCTTCTTCGAGCGGAGACCAGACTTCGCGTGGCACCCGGGGATGATCCTCGAGGGCGCGACCATGCAGATCGCCTTTCCCAAGGATCTCGTCACCTTCCGGAACCCCACCAGCAGTTACAGCTTCTTCGCGTACCTGCACGAGCGCGGGCGGCTCGCGGACTTCGTCAACCACCAGACGTTCTTTCCGACCCGGCACGAATTCCAGGATTACCTGCGGTGGGCCGCCGACCGTGTCACCGCGGATGTCCGGTACGGAACCGAGATCACTGCCGTCGAAGCGGTCCGTCACCACAACGGCGTAGCCGATCTGTTCGCGATCCACGCAGCCGACGGCAGCGTGGTCCATGCGCGCAGCGTCGTGGTCGGTGTCGGGCTCCGGGCGCAGATCCCGCGCTGGGCCACCGAATCGGTGCGGTGCTTTCACAACCACCAGTTCCTGTTCCACCTGGACGCGATGCCCGAGCCGGCGCATCAGCGATTCGCCGTGGTCGGGGCGGGACAGAGCGCCGCGGAGGTGGTGCAATACCTGCACGCCCACTACCCGCAGGCCGAAGTCCACAGCATCTTCAACCGGTTCGGCTACAGCCCGGCCGACGACAGCCCGTACGCGAACCGGATCTTCGATCCTTCGGCAGTCGACGAACTCCACGGAGCGTCGCCCGCGGAGCGGGAGCGGGTGCTCACTCTTCATCGCGGCACCAACTACTCCGTCGTGGCCCCGGAACTCATCGAGGCGCTCTACGCCACCGAGTACCGGGAAAGGGTCAGTGGGCGTCGCCGGCTGTTCATGCGCCGCGCCTCCGAAATCGTCTCCACCACGGAAAGCGCCGCGGGCATCGAGATCGACGTCCGGAACAACCTGGACGGCGCCGTCGAGACATTGATGTGCGATGCGGTGGTCCTGGCGACCGGTTTCGAGCCCGCGCCGCTCACTCCGCTCCTCGGCGACCTCGCGCCGGACGGGCCGGTGTTGTCGGTCGACCGTGACTACCGGCTGCCGACGCCGGAGGACATCGATGCCGACATCTACCTGCAGGGCGGCACCGAGAAGACACACGGCCTGACCTCGTCGCTGTTGTCGAACGCGGCGGTACGAGCAGGAGAAATCCTGGCTTCCGTCCTCGGTCGCCGGGAACTGAAGATGTCCGGAGCCCTGGGTGTTGTCGGTGAACTTGATAGGATTCCGGACCATCACACCTACGCAACAAGTGAGGCGAGATGAGCACGAACCCATTTGACGACGAGGACGGCCGGTTCTACGTCCTCGTGAACGACGAGGAGCAGTACTCGCTGTGGCCGACCTTCTCCGAGGTTCCGCAGGGGTGGCGGGTGGTATTCGGCGAAGAGTCGCGTGCCGCGTGCGTCGAATACGTCGAGCAGAACTGGACCGATATGCGTCCGAAGAGCCTTCGCGATGCCATGGAAGCCGACGAAAAGGCTCGTCAGGGCTGACCCTTCGTCACGGCTGATACACCGAATACTTCTACATTCTGCGAGAGTCACGCCCGCGCCAACCGAGGCGCAGCGTGGCTCTCGTTGTTTCGGTTGCCGCGGCGTCGACAATCGGGATCGTGTCCGTGATGGGGATCGGGCCGGTCACCGGTGTCGGGGCCGGCCGGATCGCACGCTTCTTCTCCAGCCTGATCCGGGGGATCCGGCGCAACTGCGGGCGGCGCAGCGACCCGACCTTGAGGATACTTCGCGGGTTGCGGGTGCGCCGCGCGAGCCACTCCCCGAGGGTGACTCCGGCCGCGAGTGCGCAGCCGATACCGAATGCCGCGAAGAGCGCGGTCATGCCGATGCTCATCTCGTTGCGCAGCATCGCGTACAGACCGCGATACAGGGCGAGACCGGGAAGCAGCGGAGTGATGCCGGCGACCGCGACGACCAGCGGCGGGGTGAGGGCACGGCGGGCCATCAGGCCACCCGCGAAGCCGATGACGGTGGCCGCCACCGCCGAGGAAATAATGGGACCGAGCGAGAGCCCGAGCGCCAGCTGATAGCCCAGGCTGCCGGCAGCTCCGGCCAGGGCCGCGACGGTGAGTGCGCGGCGCTCCGCGTAACACGCCAGTGCGTAGAACGCGGCGGCGGCGGCACCGGCCAGGATCTTCGTCGGCAACTGGGTGAGATCCGGCAGTGCCGCGTAACTGATCAACGGCAGTTCGGCGCCGAACACCTCCGCGACGCGCAGGGTGGTCGCGACGCCGGCGATGATGCCGCCCGTCATCATGAGTACTTCGAAGAACCTGGCCGACGCCGTGATCGGGGCTCCGGTGATCGCGTCCTGCACGGAACCCACCAGCGACAGACCGGACAACAGCACGGTGACGCCGGCGGCGATGATCAACCCCGGGGACACTTCGAAGCCGAGTGTTTCCCGTAGCCCGTACAACGTGATCGCCGGGGCGGTTGCGATGATGCCGCCTACGAGGTGCTGGAAGAAGAACGGCAGACCGGCGTGGTTGAGGGCGCGGTTGACCCGGTCGATGACGAACGTCGACGCAAAGGCGACGAGAGCCACCAGGGCGTCGCCCCCGAGGAGCACCGAGATCGCCGCGGCCATCCCCGACCACGCGATCGTCGCGACCCAGCGGTTGTACGGGTGGGCCGCCGAGGTAATCGCGAGCAGTTCCTCGTGGGCTTGCGCCGGGGAGATCGCGTCGCGGCGGATTCGGCGCGTCAACCGGTCGACCGCGGCCAGCCGCGTGAAGTCCATCGAGCGGTAGTGCACGACGCGCATCGTGCTCGCGGGCGGCATCGTCTGCCCGCGATAAGCGGACAGCACGATCGAGTTGTAGGTGACATCGACGTCGCACTGCGCGAGGCCGTAGGTCGCGGCGACGAACCGGACCTGCTCTGCGGTGTCGATCGCGCCCGTGCCGGAGGCGAGCAGAACTTCGCCGACGCGGACCGCGACATCGAGCGCCTCGGCGACCACCGCGTCGTCGGTCAGGTCGATCGGCTGCAGCGGCGTGGGTGCTGCGGTGACCGCGTCGATGGTCGCGCGGCGCGTACCCAGGGTCCGGTCCAGGACATCGCCCAGCAGGCTCACTGACCGCCACCTCCGGTACGGGCGGAGACAGGTGGGGCGGTACGCATGCGTTCCACCGTAACGAAACGGGCGGTGTGCGCCGGAGGTGGGACGACCTATATGATGGGCGGCGTTCGCTGCCTCCTTAGCTCAGCGGTAGAGCACTCGCCTTGTAAGCGAGCGGTCAACGGTTCAATCCCGTTAGGGGGCTCGAGAGTGGGTCGATCTGCAGATAACTGCAGGTCGGCCTATTTTTTTCGACATGACGCCCCGGTGGTCGCGGCAGGGTCGGCCTCGAGGTCGACGAGGCTGCGAGTGCCTGCGCCCGGCGGAAGCGGCCCTTCGATCCGCACCCCGCTTCGACCACGCGCGGTGTGGGATCTCACAGCCCGGTCGGTGCTGCAAGACGACTCCGCCCCCGCCACAGGGGCGGGGGCGGAGCACGGTGGATGAGGGGGCAGGTCAGCGGAGAGCGAGCTTCCGACGCGCCTGGTCTTCGAAGTCGCTGTCGACCATCAGGTCGTAGCGGGCTGCCTCGATGCTCTTGCGGGAGACGAAGTCGCGGCGGCCGCCGGTGCTCCAGTGCGCCGCGAATCCCAGGGTTCCGCCCCACACCGCGCCGAAGGCGGCGCCGGCGAGGAGGATGGCCGCCATGCTGGTGGCCGGGAGGAACAGGGCGAGCAGGAAACCGAACAGCAGGCCCGTCCACACGCCGGCGGCCGCGCCGTTGAGTGCCGCTTTGCCGTTGGTCATCCGGCCTTCGATGCTCTCGACGGTCGTCACTCCCTGACCCACGACGCGCAGGTATTCGACCGGAAAGCCCTCGTCGGAGAGGTGGTCGATGGCCCGCTCGACTGCTTCGTATGTGCGATAGCTCTCGAGAAGGGTCTCCGAATCGGTGGCATAGCCCGTCGTCGGTGCGTAGATCTCAGTCATACGTTCCTCCTCGATGTGAATGTAACGATACGTATAGCGTAGCGTAGCGTTTCGTAGCGTTTGATTCGGGTCTTCTTTTCGGAGACACTCAGGATCATGCGGGGCATACTCGCCTGAAAAGGAGTGACATGGTGGTCGATACCGACGCAGATCCGGTGTCCGAATCGCCGCGACGCCCCGGCAAGGCACGCGCGGGAACGGATGCGCGGATCATGCGGGCGGCGCTGGAGATCCTGCGTGTGCACGGACCCCACCGCGTCACCGTGGAGGCGGTCGCCGCCCTGTCCGGTGTAGCGAAGACGACGATCTACCGGCGCTACGCCAACCGCGAAGAGATCCTCGACGCAGCGTTGGACTCGCAGGCGATCACGCCGTGTGTGCCGGACGGTCTGTGTGTCTACGACCGGATGAAGTGGACGCTGGAACAGGTCCGCCGCGCGTTGGCGAGTGACATGGGCATGGGCAGTGTGGGTGCGGTACTCATCGACGAGGATCCGGACTTCACAGAATCGTTCCGGGAGATCATCAATGCCCGCAGCGACGTGGTGGCCGGTGTGCTTCGCGCCGCTGTCGACGCCGGTGCGGTCCGCGCCGACCTCGACATCGACACCGCGGTGTCCATGCTCGTCGGTTCGTATCTCGGTGCGTACCTCCGTCACGGCGAGGTGAGCGAGTCGTGGGCCGACGGTGTCGTCCACGCCATGTGCCCGGAACTCGAACCGGACGCGCACGAGCACTGAGTCGCTCGGCGGACACGCCGTCCGTAGGGTCGAGAAGGTGACAGACGTTCAGGGCTGTGTGGTTGCCGTCGTCGGATCCTTGAATCTGGATCTGACCGCCACGGTTGCGCGGGCGCCCGACGAAGGCGAAACCGTACTCGGCCGACGCCTCGACACCTATCCGGGCGGCAAGGGCGCGAACCAGGCCATCGGCGCCGCACGGATCGCTCCTACCGCCGTCGTCGGCGCCGTGGGATCCGACAGTGCCGCCACTGCGCTGCGTTCCGCGCAGGCGGCCGCGGGCGTGAACACCGACCACCTGCTCAGCGTCCAGGTGCCCACCGGACGTGCGATCGTCGTCGTGACCGACGACGGCCGGAATCGGATCATCGTGATACCCGGAGCGAACTCGAAGGTGTCGGCCACCGACGTCACCGCGGCGCTCGACACGCTGGACCCTGCGGTCGTACTCACCCAACTCGAACTGCTGCCCGCCGCGACGGCGGCCGCCGCCGAGTGGGCGCGTGCCCATCACCGGCGGTTCGTTCTCAACCCCAGCCCGGTTGCCCCGCTCGGCGAGGACGTCCTCGCCGACGCCGATCCGCTCGTCGTGAACGAGAGCGAAGCGCTCTACTACGCGGATGCCTCCGCGGGCGACGACCCGGACGAGATCGTCGCCAGGCTCCTCGAACGCGTCCGGACCGTGGTGATCACCCGGGGTGCGGACGACGTGGTGGTCGCCACCGAGGACTACGTCGAACGCATCGCGGTTCCGAGGGTGCGTGCGGTGGACACGACCGGTGCGGGCGACCACTTCGCGGGAACCCTGGCCGCGCTGCTCGGTACGGGCCACGACCTTTTTGCCGCAGCACACGAGGCCGCGAGGGCCGCGGCGATCCTCGTCGCATCGCACCGTGCCCAGCGCTGACCGGCCGACACGCCGGAGCGTGTCACGTGGGCGGCATCAATTCGCCCTTGCTGCCGCGTAGCCATCGTCCGGGCAGCCTGCCCGCGAGGTCGCCGAGCGGACCGACCGCGCCGCGCAGCAACTCGACGGTTTCCTGAAGCATGTCGACGCTCGCGTTCATCTTGATGATTCCCGGCGTCAACTCCGCGAGAGTGGCGGAGAGCGAGACGATCTGATCGAGGGGGCCGCCCCGGGCGAGCAGCCGGTCGAGGGCACCCTGCTCGGCCAGCAACACCTCGAGTGCGCCACCCTCCGCCAACGCCCGCTCGACGACACCGCCCGGCCGGGTCGCGACGTCGACGATCCCGCCCGGCGACGTCAGCCGCTCCACGGCTCCGTCCTGCGCCAGCAGTCGTTCGAGAGGCCCGTCGGACGCCGTCAACCGATCGAGCAACCCGCCGTCCGAGAGCAATCGGTCGAGAGCGCCGTCGTCGGCGAGGACCCGGTCCAGCGGCCCGCCGGGAGCGGTCAGGCGATCGAGCGCTCCGCCTGGCACCAGCAACCGGTCGAGTAGTCCGCCCGGAGCGGTGAGCCGGTCGACGGGCCCGCCCGGTTCCAGCAGACGATCGAGTGGCCCGCCGGGGCGCAGCGCCTGGCCGAGTCCGCGATCCTCGGAAGTCAGGGTCGAGATCTGCTGCAACAGCCCCATCGAGCTGCGTGCGTCGGGAAAACCCACGGCACCGAGCGCCGAATACGTCTGTGGGGACACCGCGATTCGGACTGTGCCGATGACTGCTTCGGTGATCCCGAGTGCGGTGTCGGCTACGGACAGACCGACTCGGAGGGGGAGTGCCAGCGTGGAACCGAGGCTCATGGGGTCACTGTAACCGCCCCGCAGCCGACTTCAGGGGACGTCGTGGATCGGTCAGTGCGCCAGCTTCAAACCCACGACGCACACCACAATTCCGGTGATAAGCAACAACTTCACGAGTGTGGCGGACTCGGTGCCGGTCACCATCGCGTAACCGACGGTGAGGGCTGCTCCGATGCCGACCCACACCGCGTACGACGTGCCTACCGGCAGCGTGCGCATCGCGTAAGCAAGGCCGGCCATGCTCGCGACGACGGTGACCCCGAAGATCACCGTCGGCCAGAGCCGGGTGAAACCGTCCGATCTGCCGAGGGCGGTCGCCCATACGGCTTCGAGAACACCGGAGAGGACGAGAACGATCCAGGCCATGACGCAACGCTCCTACACCGTCTTGTCGCTCGCCGGGTACGGTGCGCTCGTCCGGGGGAAACCGATGACAGCCCCTACCGGCAGGTTATGAAGACTCGAGGCGGGAGGCAAGCCGTCACCGCCGGATGTGACGCGTCGGACCACGAACGGCGTCAGGACGCGACGAGCATCTCCGACTCCTCGACCACCGCGGTGCATGCGCATCCGCCGACGAGGTCGGTGCATTCGGCGACCAGCGCATGCCGGACGATCGAGAGGTCCACGCAGGTGTCGTCGGTGCACTCGACTTCCACCGCCGAGTGCAGGATCAACGACCCGTGGCAATGGTCGATTCGGCTGTCGCACTCCCTACACGTCATAGTCCTTTGATAGCACTCGCCACGGACAGGTCGTTCGAGGCGGGTCCCCTGGCGTGTTGCGCGTCGCAGTCGACAACTTCCCAGCAAGTGCCGCCCGGTCGGGCGCTGTGACCGGGCCGAGTGCCCATACGATCTTGGAACCCGGACCGTTCAGCAAGCAGCGGAGGCATCTCATGGGAATCACGGACTCGGTGACGCGCGCGGTCCACAACGCGTGGTCGTTGTTCGTCGCAGACGGAGTCGCGGCACCTCACCGGACGCCCTCTGTTGTCGTCGGGCAGGGACCGCACCGGACGTTGCGCCGGTTCGGCGCCGAGGACGACGGCGGTGATCCGGTTCTTCTGGTGACGCCGCTCGCCGCGTCGCCCGCGTGCTTCGACCTGATGCCGGACCAGAGCCTGGTGCAGTATCTCGCCGGCCTCGGCCGCAGCGTCTTCGTCGTGGAATACGGCGAGATGAGTGCCGAGGACCGCGACCTGGGACTCGACTACTGGATCGACGACATCGTGCCCGACGCGATCCACCGGGTATCCGAACTGTGCGGCGGCCGCGATGTGGATGTCGTCGCCTGGAGTATCGCCGGAGCCATGGCGCTGCTCACCTCCGCCGCGCATCCCGATCTGCCGGTGCGGTCCATCGCCGCCTTCGGAAGTCCGCTCGACTTCGCGAAGATTCCCGTGATGGCGCCGCTGCGGCTGGCCGGGAAGATCTGCGCGGAGCCCGCGATCGACGTTCTCGACGCGGTGTTCGGCGGCGTTCCGGCTCCGCTGGTCCAGGCCGCGTACCGCATCACCGCGCTCGACCGGGAACTGACGCGGCCGTGGTTCATCGCCTCCAACATCACCGATGCGGACAAGCTGGGGCGAATGGAATTCGTGGATCGCTTCCAGGAGCAGATCTACGGCTATGCGGGCCGCGCGTTCCGTCAGCTCGCCCGGATCACGGTCGCCAACGACCTGTCGTCCGGGGCGCTCCACCTCGGCGAGCGGATCGTAGACCTGGCCGACGTCACGGTTCCGGTGCTCGCCTTCGCCGGGACAGAGGACATCCTCGCGCCGACCGCGGCCGTCGAACCGGTTACCCGGTTGCTGCCGAACGCACGGGTGCGGTTCGTGCAGGTACCGGGCACGCACCTGGGGATGCTCACCGGTGCCCGTGCGCGCACCACGTCGTGGGCAGAACTCGCCGCGTTCCTCGAGAACCCGCACGGCGACGTTCCGTCACCCGGCGACACCGCGCCGGCCGATGCGGCAGACGCAGCACCGGCCGACGCATAGCCGGTATCAGCCCACCGGTTCGGTCTCAGGCTCCCGCCGCGCGAGGTCCGCGGACTGCGGCTGCTCGGGCACGGGTTCGACCGTCGTGGCGGGCCGTCGGACGAAGAACGCCCCCACCACTGCGATCAGTGAGATCGCCGCACCCCAGACGAGTGCGCCGTGGACACCGTCGCCCAGTGCGGCCACGGGATCGGCGCCGCTCTCGGCACCCGCGACCGTCGTGCGCGTCATCACGGTGATGAACAGTGCGGTCCCGGCAGCGCCGGCGACCTGCTGCATGGTGCTCACAATGGCGCTGCCGTGCGAGTACATCCGCTGGGGGAGCGCACCCAGCGCGGAGGTCAGGAGCGGCGAGAACATCATCGCGAGCCCGATGTTGAGCACGACGTGCCAGGCGATGACGGTGCCGACCGTCGTCTCGGTGCCGAACGACGTCATTCCCCACAGTGCGATGCTCGCGACGACGGCGCCGGGCGCGACGAGCGGGCGCGGCCCGAAGCGGTCGAACAGGCGCCCGACCACGTAACCGAGCACGCCCATGGCCAGACCGCCGGGCAGCAACATCAGGCCGGTCGCCAGGGTGGACTGCCCGAGAACGTTCTGCAGGTAGATGGGCAGCAGGATCAGGGTTCCGAAGAGCGACATCATGCTGATCGACACGAGCACGACCGCGAGGGCGAACGACGGCGTACGGAAGGCGCGCAGGTCCAGCAGCGCATTGTCCCCGAGCCTGATCTGGCGGACCACGAAGATCACCAGCGCCGTGATGCCGACCGCCAACGGAAGCCACGGAGGAAGGAGGGGGTCGCCTTCGGCGGCTTCACCGATGCTGCTCAGGCCGAAAACGAGACCGCTGAACGCGAATGCCGACAGCGCTACCGAAAACGCGTCGAGCGGGATCGCGCGCGGCTCGGTCACGTTCCGGATCCACTTGACGCCGAGTGCCGTGGCAATCGCCGCGATGGGAAGGACCAGCCAGAACATCCAGCGCCACGTCAACTGGTCGAGTACGACACCGCCGATCGTCGGGCCCGTCGCGGGGGCGACGGCGATCACGATCGAAATGACGCCCATCATGCGGCCACGCCGCTCGGCGGGCACCACGTTGAGCACCGTCGTGAACAACAGCGGCAACATCAGGGCCGTACCCACGGCCTGAACCACGCGGCCCAGAACCAGAATCCAGAACACCGGCGCCACGGACGCGATGAAGGTGCCGAGCAGGAAGCTGGACATCGCCACGGCGTACACGGTCCGCAGAGCCAGGCGCGTCATGAGGTATCCGGAGACCGGGATGACCACCGCCATCGTGAGCATGAACGCGGTGGTGAGCCACTGCGCGGTTGCCGCTCCCACGTCGAACTCGATCATGAGCTTGGGAAGAGCGACGCTCATGATCGTCTCGTTCAGGATGACCACGAAGGCCGCGCCGACGAGTACGGCGATCAGACGGCCGGCTCCCGGGGGAAGGGAGCCGGCCGGACGTTCTGGAGAGTGTGGCGGGTGTGAAGACATGTGAGTCTCAACCCACGGGAGGGGAAACTTGTTCCGGGCGTCCCGTCAGGCGGGAACGTTGTCGCCGTGGCCCATCTCCCGGAGCGCCGCACGGATCTTCTCCTGTGCCCGATCGAGGGACTCCGCGGAAGGATCCTTCTCAGCCTTCGCGAAGTCGAAGTCGTCGAGCGAGTGGGCGGGGAACACGTGAAGGTGCAGGTGCGGCACCTCGAGGCCCGCGATCACCAGACCGGTTCGCGGCGTGTCGTACGCGGCGGACACCGCCCGGCCGACGATCCGTGCGACACCGTTGATCTTCGCCCACAGCTCATCGTCGACACTCTGCCAATGGTCGACTTCCTGCCGGGGCACGACGAGCACATGCCCTTCGGTGAGCGGGTTGATGGTCAGGAAGGACACGACGTCGTCGTCCTGCCAGACGAACCTGCCCGGAAGTTCCCCGGAGATGATCATGCTGAACACGGAAGCCATAGGGCGAGGATAGGCGGATCAGAGACGCTCGGCGACATCTGCGGCGGCCAGGGCGAGCACCAGCAGCGGCACCACTTTTTCCGGTGCGATGCGATAGCGGCTGCGTGTTTCCTGTTCGACGATCCGCGCCGCCGACAAGGCCCGCAGGTGATGGTAGAGCCGCCCCGCGGAGGACAACTCGGTCGCGTCCTGGAGTTCGGCGGCGGTGGCGGGACCCCGGAGCAAGGTCCGGACGATGGCGAGGCGTGCAGAACTGCCGAGTGCGTCGAGGACTGTTGCCACTGTCGCCGGATCCAGCGACAGAACCGCACCGGCGTCGTATTCGATGGACCACTGGATGTTCCCGTTCAGCGCGACTGTGCCGCTGTATGCGACCCGGCCGGAGGCGTCCGGTGCGGGCGTGTCGCTCGCTGTTCGGGTACCGGCCGGGGTCGCTCCGGCCTCCAGGTCGTGCACCCGCCGTTCGAGGTCGGTGAGCCGGGCCTCGTATGCGTCGTTCACATCGCGCAGCGTATCCGCTCCGCGGTTGCGGGGTCGTTCGCTGCGGCAGCCAAGAGTTGCTGGTGGGGTAGCGACTCGAGGGCGCTCGTGTACTCGCTCTCCGACATCCCCGCGCTCAGGAGCACTGCCGTCGCGATACTCCCGTCCTCCCGGCGGAAGGTCATGGCTTCGGTGAGCACGCCCGGTAAGCTCCCGCCCTTGAATCCCACGCCTGCGAATCCCTCGGGTGCGGGCTGCCATTCGAGGTGCTCGCGAGCGATGTCGGCGCCCGGTCCGAACGATCCGTCGGCGATGGCTCGGTGAAGTCGGGCGAGGTCCGCAGCCGACCCGGCATTCCCGAAACGCTGGATGCGGTCGACGTCGGCGAACACGTCGTCGCCCAGTTGTGCGGCGCTCATGATCTCGTCTCGAAAGCGAGGATCGTCGGCGTAACGGCGGGCGGCAGGCCACACCGCGGCTTCGTCCAGCGAGGAATCGAAGAGTGCCAATGTGGTGCCGAGCATCGTCGGTGGCCGGAAGTCCGACCAGCCACCTCGCGCTGCTGCTGCGGTGAGGGCGTCGTCGCCCAGCCTGTCGCGGAGGTAGTCGGGCACCGCGTTGTCGCTTTCGCGAACCATGGCTGTGACCATCTCGTCCAGCGTGACCACCGCAGCCGGACCGGTGGCGTCGAGCCGTTCCAGAGCAGCGGGGTGTGCGTTGCCGTCGGTATTCGGTAGGTACCAGCGCTCCCACTCGGTGACCGGAACCCGCTCGAGGGGGTCGAGCCGGCCTTCGGCGACGGCCTGCGCGTACGCAGCCAGATGCACCACCTTGACCGCGGAGGCGAGTGGGTGCGGTTCGTCGCTGCGGTGGTCGAGGACGGTGCCCTTGCCGTCGTCCAGTGCGATCGCAACCGTGTCGGTGTTTTCGGCGACGTAGCCGATCCATCCTTCCGCCGTTGTGACGTCGGCCTCGGGCACGGCCTCGCAGTCGGCGGCGCGGGGGACAGGGGCTGCGCCCGCGGAATCGGGCTCCGCGGCAGCACCGGCACAGCCGGTCAGGGTCAGTGCCACGGCTATGGCAACGCACGGGATCGACCTACTCGCCATGGGAACTCCTCTTTGTCCTGTCGCTACTCGGTGAGTGGACGCTACTACAAGATTCCGGAATTCCGGAAGTCCGAATATTTGGGTCGAGCGACCACGAACCGGCCCGATGCCGCGACCGTCGTATCGTCAGCACCATGGAGGCCCCCGAATCCGTGCGCTCGGCACCGCTGCGGGAGCTCGTGGACGAACTCGTCACCTATGTGCTCGCGGGACTACCGGCGGACCGGCGCACCGTGGTGGGCCTGTGCGGCCCCCCGGGCGCGGGAAAGAGTCGCGCGGCCTGGTTGCTCATGAAGGCCCTGCGACGTGCGGGGATCGCCGCCGGGCAGGTACCGATGGACGGATTCCACCTGTCGAACCGGCAACTCGAAGCCCGGGGCGCACGCTCGAGAAAAGGAGCACCCGACACCTTCGACGTCGCGGGCTTCCGGAACATCCTCGAGCGGATCAGAGCCCGGGGCGACGACACGATCTACGCACCGGATTTCTCCCGGCCGCTCGACGAGCCGATCGCCGCGGTTCATGCCGTGGCCCCGGACGCCCGTGTGGTGATCACGGAGGGGAACTACCTGCTGTTCGAGGAGGACGGCTGGGCCGAGATCCGGCCGCTGCTCGACCTCGTGATCTACCTCGACGTCCCCGATCGCACGCTCACCCGCCGTCTCGTGCACCGGCACCGCGCCCACGGCCGGGCCGACGACCAAGCCCGCGATTGGGTGCACACCGTCGACCTTCCCAACGCTGCGGCCGTCGCCCGGACCCGCTGCCGCGCCGATCTGGTGTGGAAACCGGTCCCGTAGTCTGTCGTGCGTGCGCGTACTCGTTATCGGCTCCGGTGCCCGTGAACATGCTCTCGTCCTGGCCCTGAGCCGTGACCCCGCGGTGACCGCGGTGATGGTCGCCCCCGGCAACGCCGGGATCGCCACGATCGCCGAGCAGTTCCCGGTGGACGCGGCCTCCGCCGACGAGGTGGTGGCACTGGCAACCGCGCAGAAGGCCGATCTCGTCGTCATCGGCCCCGAGGTCCCGCTCGTGCTCGGTGTTGCCGACGCCGTCCGCGCGGCGGGCATTCCCTGCTTCGGTCCGTCCGCCGACGCCGCGCGCATCGAAGGGTCCAAGGCGTTCGCCAAGGATGTGATGGCCGCTGCCGGAGTGCGCACCGCCCGCAGCGAGGTCGTCGACACACCGGCACAGATCGACGAGGCCCTCGACCGGTTCGGGCCCACCTGGGTCGTCAAGGACGACGGTCTCGCGGCCGGCAAGGGGGTCGTGGTGACCGCCGACCGCGACGCTGCCCGCGACCACGCCGCGGAGATCATCGAGAACGGCCATCCGGTCCTGCTCGAGTCGTTCCTCGACGGCCCCGAGGTCTCGCTCTTCTGCCTGGTGGACGGCGAGACCGTCGTACCGCTGCTCCCCGCACAGGACCACAAGCGGGTGGGCGACGGCGACACCGGCCCCAACACCGGCGGGATGGGTGCCTACACCCCGCTTCCGTGGCTGCCGGAAGGCAGCGTCGAGCGCATCGTCGACGAGGTCGTGAAACCCGTTGCGGCCGAAATGGTCCGACGGGGCTGCGGGTTCTCCGGGCTGCTGTACGCGGGTCTGGCAATGGGTGCGGACGGGCCGGCCGTCGTCGAATTCAACTGCCGGTTCGGAGACCCCGAGACACAGGCCGTGCTCGCGCTGCTCGAGTCGCCGCTCGGCGGTGTGCTGCACGCGGTCGCGACCGGCACGCTGGAGAGTCTGCCTCCGTTGCAGTGGCGCGACGGAGCCGCGGTGACGGTCGTGCTCGCGGCCGAGTACTACCCGTCGACCCCGCGTACGGGCGACGTGATCACCGGTGCGGAAGGCCCCAACGTGCTCCACGCCGGAACGAAGCGCGGGCCGCACGGCGAGTTGCTCTCGTCCGGTGGCCGCGTGCTCAGCGTGGTCGGTGTGGGCGACGACCTGGCTGCCGCCCGTGCCGACGCCTACGCCACGCTCGACGGAATCAAGCTCCCGGGCGGCCATTTCCGCCGCGACATCGGTCTCGCCGCGGTGGAGGGCCGCATCGCGCTGTAGCCGGCGGGCCGAGCCGGGTAAATCTTGCGCCTGCCAGGTGCATGTTGCACACTCTGTGCATCTTCTGACGTGCCAGGGGTGAAAGCATGGTTTCGTGGAAACGAACACTCACGCAGGATCCGACACCGTTGTGGCACCACAATGTCGTGAAGTACCCGCTTCCCGACGACATCGTCGTCGAGCGTGATCTTCCGATCCCGACAGCGGACGGCACACTCCTCCGCGCCGACGTATACCGGCCGCGAGATGCGGCCGACGAGCAGTGGCCCGCGCTCGTCGCCGTCACCCCGTACGGCAAGAACGCCGGCGTCGACGACTACCCGATCGATTTCGCAGCGCTCGCGGCATCCGGCACATTCGTCGGCGACCTCGAACTGAGTGAGGCGACGTCGTTCGAAGCCCCCGACCCCGCATATTGGGTGCCGCGCGGATACACCGTCGTGGTCGCGGACATGCGCGGCTGTTTCGCCAGCGACGGTCGTCCCCGGTTGCTGCTCGGCCGTGCCGCCGCAGACGCCGCAGCCGTGATCGAGTGGACTGCGGAACAGTCCTGGTGTACCGGCAAAGTGGGTCTCGCCGGCGCGTCGTACCTCGCCACGCTGCAGTGGTACACCGCTGCACTCGCGCCGCCGCACCTCGCGGCGATCGCACCGTGGGAGGGCATCACCGATCCCTGTCGCGACACGCTCACCCATGGCGGAATCCCCGAGACCCGCTACAGCGAGTTCTGGTACCGCGCGATGCATACCGGATCCAAACCGGCGTCGGCGTCCTTGCGCCGCCTCACCCCGTGGCTTCTGCGGCGGTTTCCCGACAGGTTCCGGCACGTCGCCGCACCGCCCAAACTCGAAGACGTCACCGTGCCCGCGCTCGTGGGGGCGTCGTGGTCCGATCAAGGTCCCCGCAATCGCGGGTCGGTCGAGGGATACACCCGTATCGGATCGGCCGACAAGTGGCTCTACACCCACGGACGCAAGATGTGGCAGACCTACTACAGCCCCGAGGCGCTCGACGTTCAGCGCCGGTTCTTCGACCGCTTCCTCAAAGAGGAGGACAACGGGTTCGACACAGTGCCGCGCGTGCGTCTCGAAACCAGGCACGACCTGCGCACCTACTCGGAGAGATTCGAGCAGGACTGGCCCATCCCCGACACGCGATACGTGCCGCTGTATCTCGACCACGGCACGAGTTCGCTCGAGCCCACGGTGCCCGACGAACCGCAGTCCCGGCGCACCTTCCCCGTCGCGGGTGACGAACTGACCTTCACCACCACCTTCACCGAAGACACCGAGATCACCGGGCACACCGCCCTGCGGTTGTGGGTCCAGGCGAAGGACGCCAACGACATGGATCTGTTCGTCGGCCTGAAGAAACTCGACTCGTCCGGAGAGGACGTGTGGTTCGAAGGGCACGGCGGCTACGAGAAAGGCTTCGTCGCGCACGGCTGGATCCGTGTATCGCATCGCGCGCTCGATCCCGAGGCGTCGACCGCGTACCGGCCGGTCCTGGATTACACCAAGTACTGGCCGCTGCTGCCCGGCCAACTCGTGCCTGTCGACATCGAGATCATGCCGCACAGCACCTTCTTCGAGGCGGGTTCGACGCTCGTGCTCGTCGTCACCGGCCACGACCTCGACGACAATCCCGCGGTCGGGCACGACCGCACCGTCAACAAGGGTTTCCACATCGTCCACGCCGGTGGCGACTTCGATTCGCATCTGCTTCTTCCCGTGGTTCCGGCTCGCCCGCCCGCCGCGCTCGAGGGCGCCGCCGGTGGCGGGAACGAAGGGGACGCAGAGCAGTGCGGCGAGACACCGGGGCTCCCGAACCGGGCCGCGCGGTTCGTCGCCCCGGATGAAATGCCGATCGCGTGGTCGGCCCTCGGGCGGCAACGGGTCGGCCTCTAGGGGGCTGGTCGGGCGTACTAACGTCGAGGATGTGCGCACCGAATCGCAACGCTCCGGTATCGAGACCTTCCACGTCATGGACGTGTGGAAGGCGGCAGCCGAACGGCAGCGCTCCCACGGCGACGTCCTGAGCCTGGCGGCGGGCCAGCCCTCGACTCCCGCGCCCGCGCCCGTGCTCCGCGCGGCCGGACTGGCCATCGATGCGGAACTGCTCGGTTACACCGAAACCTTCGGGATTCTTCCGCTCCGCGAAGCAATCGCCGCGTACCACCACGACCGCTACGGAATCGATGTCGACGCGGACGACGTGGTCGTCACCACGGGATCGTCGGGCGCGTTCACACTGCTGTTTCTCGCTGCTTTCGACCCGGGCGACACGGTGGTGGTCGCACGACCCGGATATCCCGCCTACCGCAACACTCTCGCAGCGCTCGGATGCACTGTCGTCGAACTGGACTGTGGCCCGGAGACGCGGTACCAGCCGACGGTGGCGATGCTCGAGGCACTCGACTCTCCGCCGGCCGGTCTGATCGTCGCGAGTCCCGCCAATCCGACGGGCACCATGATCGAACCCGCCGAACTCGCAGCGCTCGCCCGCTGGTGCGACGAGCACGACGCGCTGCTCGTCTCCGACGAGATCTATCACGGCATCGAATTCGGGACGCACGGCTCGCCCGCGACATCGACGGCCTGGGCGACCTCCCGGGACTCCGTGGTGGTCGGTTCGGTGTCCAAATACTTCTCGATGACGGGATGGCGCCTCGGCTGGATGCTGGCACCCGAATCGCTGCGTCCCGCGCTGCAACGGCTCGGATCGAACATGACCGTGTGCCCTCCGTCGATCGCGCAGTTCGCCGCGATCGAGGCGTTCGGCACCGAGGCACGGACCGAACTCGACGGCCACGTGGAGCGCTACGCGGTGAACCGCGAGTTGCTGCTCGACGGACTGCCCGATCTCGGTATCACCGAACTCGCCCCTGCGGACGGTGCGTTCTACGTCTACGCCGACATCCGGCACCTGCTGCTCTCCGGGGAGACGTCCACGGCCTGGTGCGCGCGCCTGCTGCACGACACCGGTCTCGCGCTCGCACCCGGCGTCGATTTCGACACCGTGCGCGGCGACGGCACCGTGCGGTTGTCCTTCGCGGGTGCCACCGCGGATGTCACCGCCGCACTCGACCGGCTCGCGGGATGGCTTCCGCTGCCGTGACCTGCGGTCCGGCCGGTGTCCTAGCCGCCGTCCGCGACGATGCGGGCCAGGTTGCGTTCGGCGAGGGCAGCGATCGTCAACGACGGGTTCACCGTGCCCGTGCTACCGGGTATCAGGGCACCGTCCACGACGTACAGGCCGGGATGACCGTGCACGCGCCCGTAACCGTCGGTGGCGTCGCCCAGGACCGCCCCGCCGAGCGGATGAGCCGTGAACGACGCGTTGACGTCCTCCGCCATCGGCGGGGCGCCCGGGACGGTGCCACCGGCCGCGGCCATCGCGTTGTGCACCGTGCGCAGCGCGTCGACACTCGCGAGTTCACCGCCGGCAGGCCAATCGACGATCGTGCGGCCGGTGGCGGCGTCGTAGACCATCTCCGCGCGAGTGGGGTCGAGCGTTATCCCGAGCGAGGCCAGCATCCCCACGTCCTTGGCGGTGCCCGCGACGAACCAGTTCTCGAGGCTCAGCGGCAGACCCGACTCGTCGACGATCCGCGATGCGGACGGTGCGCCCTGGTCACCACCGAACCCGTCCGTCAGGGCCAGGGAACGCACCAGCACCGCGTCCCCGTTGGTGCCCCAGCCCCGGCCGACGTGCTCGTTCAGGCGCGGCAGCGACCCGGTGTGGCGTGCCTCGACCAGCAACTCGGTCGTGCCGATCGACCCGGCGCCGAGCACCAGGCGGTCGCACGTGAGGGTCGTGGTGTTCAGGACCGCGCCGGTCGGGTCGACGGCCTGCACCTCGACCCGGTACCGGCCGTCGGGCTCCTGGCCGACCGCGAGCACCCGGTGTCCGTGACACACGAGGGCGCGTCCCGTCGCCTCCGCTGCCGGAATGTAGTTCTGTGTCAGGTCGAACTTGGCCCCGTTGGAGTTGCCGAGGTTGCTCTCGCCGGCGACGGCCGAGCGACGTACCGAGCCGGCCAATTCGGCGCGGATCACGTCCCAGTCCCAGATTCCGTCGATCCGGTGCGGCGAGTATCCCGCGGCCCGCGCGTCGTCGTCCCAGCGGCGGGAGTGCGTGAACTCCGGAGCGTGATAGATGTCGTCGGGCATGGCGTCGAGGCGCAGCATCGACCGGACCTTGGGATACCAGGTCTTGGCCATGTCGTCGTAGCTCAGTGAGTTGCCGAAGACGTGCTCGAAGAAGCGCTGTTCGGGTGCGATCATCACGCCGGAGAACACGATCGACCCGCCGCCGACGGCAGCGCCACGCCACACCGACATGTGCGGATAGTCGACGACATCGAGGACTCCGGCGAAATCGTCGCAGTGCACCGGGATTCCGGTCGGGCCGGTGAAATGTGTGCGGTGGTAGTAACCGCGACCGTCGGCGAGCAGATCGGACGTGAACACCTCGCGCCACGGATCGCGCGGCCAGCGCATCCCGCGCTCGAGGACGGTGACGCGGCTGCCGGCTTCCGCGAGCCTGAGCGCGGCGACACTCGCACCGAACCCCGAACCGACGACGATCACCTCGGAATGCTGCGGAGGCACCGGCGACGGCGCGAACAGTTCGGGAAGGGTGTTCCGATAGGTGTCGAGCCCGACGGGCAACGCCGACGCGACCCGGACCGGGCCGCCCGGCACTCCGAGGGCGGCAACGGCGGCACCCAGTGCGGAGGCCTGAAGCAAGCGGCGACGTCTCATCCCGGTACGGCTCCGATCGTTCGTGAAAAAGGCGAAGCGGGCCGCGCAGTCCGGGCCCCCATCTGACGACTGCGGCGCAATCGTACCGGGTGGTATCAACTGGCGTTTTCCCCTGGTGAGCGCGGCAGGCTGTCACGATGTGACTGTGACTATCGCAGCCACACCGAAAGGGGAACGGCGCCGTCAGGCGCTGGTCGAGGCTGCTGCCGATCTGATTCTCGAGGAGGGAATCGGCGCGGTACGCCACCGCGCCGTCGCTACGCGGGCGGGCTTGCCACTCGCTTCGACCACGTACTACTTCGACTCCCTCGAACACCTCGTCCTGTGCGCCATGCAGCACAACGGCGCGCGGGACGTCGAAATGATGCGCGCGCGTGTCCGCGACGTTCCGGCGTGCCCCCGCAGCCTCGAGAAAACCGCCGACCTCGTTCTCGACCTGCTCGTCGGGAAAGCGGTGTCCGACGACGACCGCGACCGGCTCGTCGCCCGCGTCGAAGGCTGCGTGGCCACGGTGCGCCATCCGGAACTGCGTGAAGCGCAGGTGGGCATCCGGGAGCAGGTCGACGAGGTGCTGACCGACCTGCTCGAACGGTGCGGTCGCGCGGTCCGGGTACCGCAGTTGCACACCCTCGTGGTGGTGGTCGACGGGGCGGTGTTGTGCGGGCTCGGCGACCTCGATCCCGACCCGCGCGCCCTGGCGAGGACGATTCTCCTCGATGTCATGCACACGGTCGCGCCGCCTGCCGAACCATGAGTCCGGGCACGGAACGTAAACTGGCCACTCGTGAGCCACATCCCGAACGTCCTTGCCACTCGCTACGCCAGCCCCGAACTGCGGGAGTTGTGGTCACCGGAGCACAAGATCGTGCTCGAACGGCAGCTGTGGATCGCAGTGCTGCGTGCGCAGGCGGAACTCGGGATCGATGTGCCGGCCGAGGCGATCGCCGATTACGAACGGGTCGTCGACCAGGTCGACCTCGCGTCCATCGCCGACCGCGAGCGCGTCACGCGCCACGACGTGAAGGCCCGTATCGAGGAGTTCAACGCCCTCGCCGGCCACGAGCATGTCCACAAGGGCATGACGAGCCGCGACCTCACCGAGAACGTCGAGCAGCTGCAGATCCTGCGGTCACTGGAGCACGTCCATGCGCACGGTGTCGCGGTGGCCGCGCGACTCGCCGAACGGGCCGCGGAGTACTCGTCGTACGTGATGGCGGGCCGGTCGCACAACGTGGCCGCGCAGGCCACGACGCTCGGTAAGCGCTTCGCTTCGGCGGCCGACGAACTGCTGCTCGCGCTGCAGCGGGTCCGCGAGTTGATCGAGCGGTACCCGCTCCGCGGTATCAAGGGACCGATGGGCACCGCGCAGGACATGCTGGACCTGCTCGGTGGGGATGCCGCGAAGCTCGCGCAGCTCGAGGAGAAGATCGCGCAGCACCTCGGGTTCTCCCACGTGTTCACCAGCGTCGGGCAGGTCTACCCGCGCTCGCTCGACCACGACGTCCTCTCGGCCCTCGTGCAGGTCGGTGCCGCGCCGTCGTCTCTCGCGCACACCATCCGGCTGATGGCCGGGCACGAACTGGTGACCGAAGGTTTCCAGCCCGGCCAGGTCGGGTCGTCCGCGATGCCCCACAAGATGAACACCCGGTCGTGCGAGCGGGTCAACGGGCTGCAGGTCGTGCTGCGCGGGTACGCGTCGATGGCCGCCGAACTCGCCGGTGCGCAGTGGAACGAAGGCGACGTGTTCTGCTCCGTGGTGCGGCGCGTCGCGCTGCCCGACGCGTTCTTCGCGATCGACGGCCAGGTCGAGACCTTCCTGACCGTGCTCTCCGAATTCGGCGCCTATCCCGCCGTGATCGACAAGGAACTCGTCCGCTATCTGCCGTTCCTGGCGACCACCAAGGTGCTCATGGCCGCGGTGCGCGCCGGTGTCGGACGGGAGACCGCGCACGAGGCGATCAAAGAACACGCGGTGTCGGTGGCACTCGCGATGCGTGAGCAGGGCCGCGAACCGGACCTGCTCGACCGGCTCGCCGCGGACGACCGGCTTCCGCTCGACCGTGCCGCGCTCGACGAGGCGCTCGCCGACCGGTCGGCGTTCGTCGGCGCTGCCGACGCGCAGGTGAGCGCGGTCATCGCGGCCGTGCAGGAGCTGGTGGACCGTTACCCGGACGCAGCGCGTTACTCGCCGGCGCCGATTTTGTAGTAAGTAGGGGGGCGGCTACGGGGGAGTCCCGAGGGGATAGCTGCACACACAGGGGAGGAAGCAGTGCTCGAGAAAATGAGCCCGGGAAGGGTGAGAAACGCGACGCGCACGCGCACAGCGTTGCTGGACGCAGCGCTCGAAGTGTTCTTGCGCGACGGGTATTCCGCAGCGGCGACGGAGGACATCGTGGCCGTCGCGGGGGTGACGCGCGGCGCGCTCTATCACCACTTCGTGAACAAGCGCGATCTGTTCCGGGGTGTCGTCGAGCGGGTGCAGAGGGAGGCGGAGCAGACGCTGCATCCCGGCGAGGTCGACGATCCGTGGGACGGTTTCACCACGGCGGTGCTGGCGTCCCTCGACGTGGTCAACGACCAGCCCACTCGCCGACTGTTGCTCATCGAGGCGCCGGCGGTGCTGGGGTGGACCGAAGTGCGGGAGGCACATCGGCATTCCACCCTGCGCGTCGTCGAGGAGATGCTTGCAACGCTCGCTCCCGACACGCATCGGTCGTCGTCCACGCGCACCTCGGTGCTCGCCCATCTGCTCGTCGCTGCCGTCGAGGAAGCCATGCTCTACCTCGCGCACAGCGACGATCCGGTCGGTGATCGTCCCGCGGTGCAGGCGGAACTGCTCCGCCTGCTCGGCACCGCACGCGAGCCGGTTGCCGCGGAGGCGCCGGGCCGGTGAGCGAGTGCATCTTCTGCGCCATCGTGGCCGGTGACGCGCCGGCGAGCATCCTGCTCGACGAACCGGACGTCCTCGCCTTCATGGACATCCGGCCGTTCACACCGGGGCACCTGCTCGTGGTGCCGAAGCGGCACGCGTCGGGTCTGGCGCAGCTCGACCCGGCCGACGGCGCGAAGGTGTTCGCCGCCGGTCAGCGCATCGCCACCGCGATGCGGTCGGGTGACCTGCCGATCGACGGCGTGAACCTCTTCCTGGCCGACGGTGTCGCCGCCGGTCAGGAAGTGTTTCACGTCCACCTGCACCTGGTGCCGCGCACGAGTGGCGACGGATTCGGTATCCGTGCGCGTGCGCAGACGCCGAACCGTACGGTGCTCGACGGCACCGCAGACGCACTTCGGGCCGCCGTGGAGTCGTTCGGGGCATGATGCGGTGACAGGTTCGTATATCCAGCCGATCTCGCCGATCGGCGGCTCGCTCGCGTGGTCGGCACTCGTCGCGGCGCTTCCGCTGTTGACGATGCTGGTGCTCCTCGCGGTGTTCCGTTTCAAGTCGCACGCGGCGGCGGCGGCGGTGGCCGTGCTGGTCGCGCTCGTCGTCGCCGTCGCCGGGTACGGCATGCCCGTCGGGTCGGCGCTCAGCGCGGGGCTCGAGGGTGCGGTCTTCGGTCTGTTCCCGATCATGTGGACCGTCCTCAACGCCGTGTGGGTGTACCGGCTGACGGTCGAGTCCGGTCACTTCGACGTGCTGACCCGCGCGTTCGCGCGGATTTCCCCGGACCACCGCATCCTGACCATCGTCATCGCATTCCTGTTCGGTGCGCTGCTCGAGGCGGTCGCCGGGTTCGGCACTCCCATCGTCGTCGCGACGGTGGTGCTCATCGGGGCCGGATTGCCGCCGGTCCGCGCGGCAGCGGCGTCGCTCCTCGCGAACTCGGTGGTGACGCCGCTCGGGGTGATGGGTACGCCGATCCTGACGATGTCGCGGGTGTCGGAGATTCCGGTCGACGAGATCGGCCCGGTGGTGGCCCGTCAGGTGTGCCTGCTCGCGGTGTTCGTGCCGCTGGTGCTCGTCGCGGTGGTGGGCGGTCGCCGCGGTGTGCGCGAGACGTGGCCCGTCGCGCTCGTGGTCGGTGGCGCGTTCGGTGCCGCGCAGTTCCTGTGCGCGAGCTACCTGACCGTGGGCTTGAGCAACATCGCGGGAGCGGCGGCCGGTCTGGTCGCACTCCTGATCGTGCTGAAGGTGCGGACACCGCGCCCGGACGCGGCACGTACCGGTGGGAACGACGGGATCCAGGACACTCGGCGGCGGATGATCGAGGCGTTCGCGCCGTACGCGCTGATCGTGGTCGTGTTCCTCGTCAGCCGTCTCGGCCCGGTGGAGTCGTTCCTGTCCAACGCCACCTTCTCGTTCACCTGGCCGGGTCTCGACGTGACGGGCGCCGACGGCAGGGTTCCGACGGCGGAGACGTTCACGCTCAACCTGCTCACGGCTCCGGGATCGCTCGTGTTCGTCGCGGCGCTGCTGTCGACGGTCGTGCTCCGAGTGGCAGCAGGAGACGCGCTGCGGTGCCTCGTCGCTGCGGTCGTGCAGCTGCGCTGGTCGTTTGCGACCGTGACGGCTGTGCTGGCCCTCGCGTACGTGATGAACCTGTCGGGCCAGACCACCACCATCGGCCAGTTCCTCGCGGGAGCCGGCGCCGCGTTTGCGCTGCTGTCTCCGCTGCTCGGCTGGCTCGGTGTGCTGGTCACCGGATCCAACACCGCGTCCAACGCGATGTTCGGCAGTCTCCAGGTCTCCGCCGCACAGCAGGCGGGGCTCGACCCGACCGTGCTGGTGGCGGGCAACATGGCCGGCGGGACCGCCGGTACCCCCATCGCGCTGCAGAACCTGGCGCTGGTGTCCTCGGTGCAGGGGCTGTCCGGACGAGACGGGTTGCTGATGCGGCGCCTCTGGCCGATCAGCGTGGCCATGGTCGTCGTGCTGGCTGTGCTCGTCTGGTTGCAGACCACGACGGTCTTGTCGTGGATGGTGCCGTAGGCACGTTCGGGGACGTAGTGGCACTGGGGCCGCTCGCGTGAACTACGGTGAGACGGTGGCGCGTTCCCAACCGATCTTGACTCCGCTCACCGAAGCGGCGATCTTTCTCGTCCTCACGATCGACGAAGGTCGAGAAGGCGAAGTGCGCAGTATCCTCGAAGATCTGTCCGGCCTGCGACGGTCCGTCGGTTTCCGGATTCCGGACGGTGGGCTGTCGGTGGTGACGGGCATCGGGTCGGAGATGTGGGACCGACTGTTCGACGGGCCGCGTCCCGCAGAGCTGCATCCCTTCGTTCCGCTCGACGGCGGCCGGCACCGCGCGCCGTCCACCCCGGGCGACCTGTTGTTCCACCTGCGCGCGTCGTCGACGGATCTGTGTTTCGAACTCGCGGCGAAGATCAACGACCGGTTGCGCGGCGCGGCGACGGTCGTCGACGAAACGCACGGTTTCCGCTACTTCGAGCGTCGCGACCTTCTCGGATTCGTGGACGGCACCGAGAACCCGGAAGACGAGGAGGCGGCGGCTGCCGCACTCGTCGGCGACGGGGATCCCGAGTTCGCAGGCGGCAGTTACGTGATCGTGCAGAAGTACCTGCACGATCTGTCGACCTGGAACGCCATCAGCGTCGAAGAGCAGGAGCGCGTGATCGGCCGGACGAAACTGGACGACATCGAACTCGACGACGCCACCAAGCCCGCGAACTCACACGTCGCCCTCACCACCATCGAGGACGACGACGGTGAGGAACGCCAGATCCTGCGGGCGAATATGCCGTTCGGCAGCTTCGGTGCCGACGAGTTCGGTACGTACTTCATCGGATACGCCGCGACGCCGGATGTGACCGAAGAGATGCTGCGCAACATGTTTCTGGGCAATCCGCCCGGCAACTACGACCGCATCCTCGACTTCTCCACGGCCGTCACGGGTTCGCTCTTCTTCTGTCCCTCGTCGGAAATGCTCGAAGATCTTCCGCCCGCACCGGCGGACGTACCCGGAACTGCCGACACGAGTGCATCGACGCCGTCGGATGCGGACGGCTCACTCGGAATCGGTGCTCTCAGAAGGAGTTCAACGCTGTGAACAATCTCTATCGTGACCTTGCTCCGATCACCGACGCGGCGTGGGCCGAGATCGAGGAGGAGGCGACCCGCACGTTCAAGCGGCATGTCGCGGGCCGCCTCGTGGTCGATTTCTCGGGCCCGCACGGGACAGATTTCGCCGCGGTCGGTCTCGGCCGGCTGGGCGAGGTCGAGTCACCCGCGGCGGGTGTTCGCGCGCGTCAGCATCGGGTGGCGCCGCTGGTCGAACTGCGGGTGCCGTTCACTCTTTCGCGCGAAGAACTGGACAACGTCGAGCGAGGCGCCAAGGACGTCGATCTCGATGCCGTCAAGGAAGCTGCGCGCCAGATCGCGTTCGCCGAAGACCGGGCGATCTTCGAGGGTTACGCCGCCGCCGGTATCGAAGGCATCCGCGCGTCGTCGTCCAACACCGCGTTGCAACTGCCCGACGATCCGCGCGACATCCCCGAGACCATCAGCCAGGCGCTGTCCGAGCTGCGACTCGCAGGTGTCGGCGGGCCGTACCACGTGCTGCTCAGCGCCGACGAATTCACCAAGGTCAGCGAAACGTCCGACCACGGCTATCCGATCCGGGAGCAGATCAGGCGCCTTATCGACGGGGACATCATCTGGGCTCCCGCGATCGATGGAGCGTTCGTCCTCACCACCCGTGGCGGGGACTACGACCTGCAGGTCGGACAGGACCTCTCGATCGGTTACCTCTCGCACGACAGCGAGAACGTCCAGCTGTACTTCCAGGAGTCGTTCACGTTCCTCGTGTACACGAGCGAAGCGTCGGTGCCGCTGATCTCGCAGGGCTGAGTCTCCCTCGCCGAAGCCCGGGGGCCTGCATTCAGCGGGGCGGGTCCCCGGCCTTCAGAGCTGCGGCGTTGACCCGGACGAGAGCGGTGTGCAGCGCCTCGAGTTCGGCGACGTCGACGCCCAGGGAATCGAACACCTGGCCGGGCACGGACTCCGCGTCGTGGCGCAGGGCACGGCCTTCGTCGGTGAGGTCGACGACCAACTGCCGTTCGTCGATCGTGCTGCGTTCGCGCGTGAGCAGTCCGAGCGCTTCGAGCCGCTTGAGCAGCGGGGACAGCGTCGGGGAGTCGAGTTGCAGCACCCGCCCGATGTCCTTCACCGTCATCGGGGCGTGCTCCCAGAGGGCCAGCATCACCAGGTACTGCGGGTGGGTGAGGCCGAGCCGGTCCAGGATCGGCCGGTAGACGGCGAGAACAGCGCGGTTCGCGACGGCGAGCGCGAAGCACACCTGCCGGTCGAGTGCCAGAGGATCGTCGCCGGAGGAGGAGAACTGCGCTGCCGGGGTATCGACGCTCATGGCCCGACAATACCGAACACGGCGACGGCCGTATCCGGGTGATCGGGGTCGCCGGGTTCCCCCAACGACCGCGATGCCGGCCGGTCTCCGGTCGCTCTTGACCTCGAGTGCAGTCGAGGTCGTAGCGTGATCGTTCATGACGGTTGCGACGTGGACTCCCGACACTGCGCCTCTTCAGGGCCTGGGCCTGATGCGACTGTCCGACGACGGGTGGGGCGACGACGACCGTGACCCCGCCCGCCTGGTCCGGGCCGCCGTCGATGCCGGCGTGTCCGTGCTGGACACCGCCGAAATGTACGGAAACGAGGAAGTGGTCGGCCGTGCACTCCGCGGCTGTCGCCAGGACGTCACGTTGTGCAGCAAGTTCGGCGTCTATTGGGGGCCATCGGGCCGGATGGACGATTGGAGCGTCCGCGCGGATCCTGCGACAGTGCGTTCGGCCATCGACGGTTCGTTACTGCGTCTCGGCGTCGACCATCTGGACCTCTACTACCTGCATCACCGCAGCGATGAGACACCCATCGAGGAGACCGTCGCCGCGATGGCCGAACTGCACCGAGCCGGGAAGATCGGTGCGCTCGGGTTGTCCAATGTCACGCTCGACGACATCCGGCGCGCTCACGCTGTACATCCGATTGCCGCCGTGCAGTTGGAGTGGTCCCTGTCGCAGCGCAGCGTGGAGACTCTCGTTCCGACTCTTACCGACCTGGGGATCGCGCTGGTCGCGTATTCGCCACTCGGTCACGGCAGCCTTACTCACTCCACCGGCAACCCTCTCGCGCACGTCCTTGCGGACATCGCCGCGCGGGTAGGGGCGACCCGTGGCCAGATCGCTCTCGCGTGGGTTCATCATCGGGGCCGCCGGGCTGGATGCGCGGTCGTTCCCTTACCTGGAACCACGAGCATCACGCATCTTCACGCCAACCTCGCGGCAGCCCGGGTCGAACTCACCGAAACCGATGTCCGAAACCTCGAGGATGCTGCGAGTTCACATCCGGTCAGGCCAGTCCCGTCGAACGCAACGTGATGTTCAGCCGGCCGCCGGGCAGTCCCACCTGTGCGCTACCGGTGTCGGGGAAGACGGCGGGCACGCCGTGGAAAGCGAAACGCGACGGCCCGCCGAACACGAACAGGTCGCCGGATTCGAGACGAACATCGGTGTACGGGCGGCCCCGCGACTCGCTGTTGCCGAAGCGGAACGTGCAGGCGTCGCCGATGCTCAGCGACACGATCGGGGCCGCGACCCGTTCGTCCTTGTCCTGGTGCATGCCCATGCGCGCGTCGTGATCGTAGAAGTTGATCAATGCGGCGTCCGGCGTGTAGTCCGCTCCCGCGGCCGCGTCCTGATACGCATCGCCGACCGCGCGCCGCCCGAGATCGACGAGCAGGTCGGGGAGGGGCGCGACGGGCGCATCGTCGACGTCCACCGCTGTGCGGCTGTACCGGTAGGGGGACCAGTGCCAGCCGAGGCACACCGTACGCACCGACATCTGCCCGCCGCCCGGTAACACGGTGTGCCGCATCGGCGCCGGGCCCCGTGCCCACTCGCGGCAAAGTTCCACCAGTTCTCGCTGCTGGTCGACATTCAGCCAGTCGGGCACGTGCACCGCACCGGGGGCGACCTCACGACGGGGGCGGGGCAGGGGGAACAATTCGTTCACGGGGGACGCTTCGATTCTCGGACGGGTGGTGGCAGGCGTACCCCTCCAGAATGCCAACGGCCGACACGGACGACGAGGTGCCCCCGCCGAGCGTCACCTTCGCCCTATAGTCCGGGGCATCGCGCATCACGGCTGAGAGGGTTCCGGTGAAGGTTGACGGCAAGGTAGCCATCGTGACCGGCGGGGGAGGCGGAATCGGTGGTGCTCTCGCCGCCCGCCTCGTGCAGGAGGGGGCCCGCGTGGTCGTGGCCGACCTCGATGCGGACGCTGCCCGGCGCGTCGCGGACGAGATCGACGCCACCTCGGCGATCGCAGTGGGCACCGATGTCTCCGACACCGAAGCGATCCGTGGCCTCGTCGAGCGAGCCGAAGCGGAGTTCGGGCCGGTCGACCTGTATTTCGCGAACGCCGGCATCACCGGCCCGCCCGGACTCGATATCGGCGAATCCGCCTGGGATCAGGTCCTCGACGTCAATCTGCGCGCCCACATCCGTGCTGCGAACATTCTCGTGCCCGGATGGGTGGAGCGGGGCGAAGGGTATTTCGTGAGCACCGCATCGGCTGCCGGTCTTCTCACCCAAATCGGGTCGGCGGCGTATTCGGTGACCAAGCACGCCGCGGTCGGGTTCGCCGAGTGGTTGTCGGTCACCTACGGCGACCAGGGGGTCCGGGTCTCGTGCCTGTGCCCGATGGGTGTCAACACGCCACTGTTGTATGCCGGAAAGAACTCCGATACCGAACTCGGCGCGCTGGCCACCCGTGCGGTGACCGGTGCCGGTGCGGTTCTGGAACCGGACGACGTCGCGGAGGTAGTGCTCCGGGCACTCGAAGACGAGCACTTCCTCATTCTTCCGCATCCGGAAGTCCTCGAGATGTACCGGCACAAGGGTGCCGACTACGACCGATGGCTGAGCGGTATGCGCCGGTACCAGAACATCCTTCGTGGGCAGTCGGCGCAACAGTAGGAGCGCGGTCCCGCCGAAACCCGATCCGTATCCGCTCGTGGTGACATAGCGTCTGCGCCATGGCTTCTGTCGACACCGTCCGCGGCCCCGCCGACACCGGTGATCTCGGTCGTGTCCTCATGCACGAACACGTCTTCGTGCTCGGGGAGGAACTGCGCGAGAACTACCCCGGCTACCCGACGAGGTGGGACGAGGAACTGCGCGTCGACGACGCGATCTCGAAACTGCGTGCATTGTCCGACCGTGGGATCGACACGATCGTCGATCCCACCGTGATCGGACTCGGCCGGTACATACCGCGGATTCAGCGCATCGCCGAACACACCGACATCAACATACTGGTGGCGACGGGGCTGTACACGTACAACGAACTGCCGTTCCAATTCCACTATGTCGGACCGGGATTGCTGTTCGACGCCCCCGAACCTCTCACCGAACTGTTCGTCCACGACATTCGTGAGGGCATCGCCGACACCGGTGTGAAGGCGGCGATGCTCAAGTGCGCGATCGAGGCGCAAGGTCTCACGCCGGGGGTCGAGCGGGTGATGCGCGCGGTGGGCCGGGCCCACGTCGAAACGGGAGCCCCCATCACCGTCCACACCAATCCGCACACCGGATCCGGCCTCGTGGCGCAACAGGTGCTGGCCGAAGAAGGTGTCGATCTGACGAAGGTCGTGATCGGGCACAGCGGAGACTCCACCGACCTCGAGTACCTCCGCAAGATCGCCGACGCCGGGTCGCTCCTCGGAATGGACCGGTTCGGTCTCGATCTGCTGCTGCCCTTCGAGCAACGCGTCGATACCGTTGTCGCACTGGCGGAGAGCGGATACGCGGACCGCATGGTGCTCGCGCACGATGCGTCGTGCTTCATCGACTGGTTCCCGCACGAGGTCAAGGAACTTGCGGTACCGAACTGGAACTACAACCACATCAGTGACGATGTGCTGCCGGTGCTGCGCGAGCGCGGTGTCACCGACGAACAGATCACCACGATGCTCGTCGACAATCCTCGGCGGTTCTTCGAATCCTGAGCGCTGCGCGCCGAACGGGACAGAATGTGCCGTATCCCTTGCGTCCACCTCGAAACGAGACCAGGCTGATTCGTGGATGGCATCGGCCGGATAGTCATGGTTCACGTCCACGACCGGTGTTCGTGCAATGACAGGTACGGCAGTGGATCGACGCTCTCGGGCAGATCGGCGCCGGATTTCGATCGGAGATACCCATGTCGGTCGCCCGTATCGTTCTCATGGCCTTATTCATGTGTGCTGTCGCTGTAAGCGGCTGCTCAGACGGCGACGGCGACGGCGGCGGCTCGAATGCTCCTGCGTCTTCCTCCACCGAGACTTCTGCGTCAGCGACAGCATCCACGGCGGCGGGGGAGTCCTCAACGTCCGCTGCGGAACAATCGGGTGTACCCGAGCCCGTGGTTCCCCCGCACAGGTGACGTTCGAGTGCGGTGACCCGACGCTCTACCAGAGTGGCACTGCCCTCTACTCGGATGGCACCACCGGGTACGAACCGAGCTGCGACGTCGCGCCCTCCGAGCGCACATTGCAGTACTGCGACGTCGGCGGCGTGGCCGTGTACAGCGACGGCTCCTATTCCACAACCGATCCAGCGTGTGCGCTGCCACCGCCGCCATCGGCCGACGAGTCGGGTTACCCCTATGACCCCAGCCAGGATCGCAATGGTGATGGCGTCATCAGCGGTTATGAGCGGTGTGGCACTGCGTGTGGGGAAGCGCCGACCAGCGGCGAGATCCAGATGCAGTACGGATGCGAAGAAGGATGGATCGACCCCGAAACATGCACTCAGGCTGGTTACTGAGTCGGCGAGGTCGACCGGGAATCTGGACGCCCGCGGCACCTGCTCTCGATGCACTGCTTGCACAGCGTTGTGGAGACCAACCCGAGCGTGCGCTTCCGGACCGGACGGTGCTGACGCCGTGCCGGACAGATCGATCAATACAGTGGAGTCATGACATCGCACGGTTTGCCGGTCACGGTTGCTCGCGGCGTCGGGGTGGACGCCGACACCGATAGGGCGGTGAAGGGAGCCCTCACCGGTCGCTCCCGCCACCCTGGGGACCGCCCTGCCGACGTGACGGTGCGCCCGCTCGAGGATCGAGACTGGGATGCGGTGCGGCGGATCTACGGTGAGGGGATCGCGACCGGCACCGCGACCTTCACCACCGAGGTTCCCGCCCGTGAGGTACTCGACGAGCTGTGGCTGCCCGGCCACCGGTGGGTCGCCGAGACCGACGGGTGTGTCGTCGGCTGGGCGGCGTTGAGCCCGGTATCCAGTCGCGAGTGCTATGCCGGGGTGGCGGAGAACTCGATCTACGTCGCCGACGGGATGCGTGGGCGCGGGGTCGGCAGAGTGCTGCTACGCACCCAGGTCGACGCCGCCGACGAGGCGGGTTTGTGGACGTTGCAGACCCCGATCTTCCCGGAGAACCGCACCAGTCTCGCTCTGCACCACGCGGCGGGATTCCGCACCGTGGGTATCCGCGAACGAATCGGCAAGCTCGCCGGCGTCTGGCACGACACCGTCCTGCTCGAACGCCGGTCCGAAACGGTGATCTGACAGACCCGGCCTACCTTGCGGGACCGGGCATCGTCGGCCGCGGATTCTCGCCCGCACGCTCACGCGGCGTCGTGCAGCACCAGCCCGAGCGTGCGCCGCAGTCCGGACCGGACGGTGCTCACACCGTGCCGCACCGGCGACCGCGTCCATCCGCGTGCACCGCGTGTCGGGCGGTCGCGCGTGGTGAAGATCAAGGCGTGCCCTTGCTCGATCACGGTGGCAGTACCGCGGGACTGGGCTCGGGGACATTGCTCGAGGAGCAGGAACTCGCCGCCGGTGTAGTCGAGACCGGGACGGTCGAGCCCGATCACCACCTGCAGCGGGAACGCGAGATCGCCGTAGAGGTCGCGGTGCAGCGCGTTCCAGTCGCCGCCTGTGTAGCGCAGCATCAGCGGCGCCGGCTTGCTCTGGCCGGCAGCGTGACACATTTCCAGCCACTCGTCGAAGTCGTCGGGCCAGGGTGCGGGATCACCCAATCGCTCGGCCCATTCGCGCGCGGGGGCGAGCAGGCGGCGGTAGAAGGCGGCGCGGAGTTGGGCGACCGGGCGGGGGACGGGCGCGCCGAAGTACTTGTAGGTTCCGTGGCCGTAGCGGTGGCGGGCCATGTCGACGGTCGTGCGGAATCGGGTGTCCTCGTCCCACAGCGACGAGATCTCGGCACGCTCGGCGTTCCCGAGGAGCGGGCCGGTGGCGGCGCAACCGTAGTTGTCGAGGTCGTCGACGAGCTGCGGCCAGGGGAGGTCATCGATGCGGGCGGGCAAGGTCGAGGTGTGCTGCGTCATACTCGCTCCTTCGCTCTCGTACGGTAAACGCACCGGAGCGCGAGAACGTGAGATCTCAGCGAGGAGCGTCGTCGACGAGCTTGCGAAGCAGCCGGGCGAGGTCGGCGCGTTCGGAGGGGTCGAGCCTGGCGAACACCTCCGCGGCGTCGGTATCGCGTGCCGCGTCGAGTTCGTCCAGAACTGTGCGACCGTTATCGGTGAGCTGCACACATACCGCGCGGCGATCGGCGGGATCGGGTAGGCGCTCGGTCAGTCCACGGGATTCGAGGCGGTCGACGACCTCTGTCGCCGATCGAGGCGCGATACGCAGTGCCTTTGCGACCACGCCGAGGCGGATCGGGGTGTCGGTGTCGCCGATGACCCGGAGTGCGCGGTGTTCGTGTGGGGACAGCTCCCACGGGTTCAGCAAGTCGTGCCAACGTCGCCGCAGGGTGCGGGTGGCGCCCATCAGAAGGTCGCGCAGCACAACGGGAGAATCGGACATGACCGGACTATACCTCACTTGACAGTTACCTCTTAATGAGGCAACCTCAGTAATTACGTACGAATCATGAATCGAGGTGGTGTGCATGATGCATCCCCCACCAGGTCGAGGCGGTCACCCCGGTGGCCGCGGAAAAATCGATCCCAAAGACGTCGAGCAACTGCGCGAATCTCCCGTCAGCCTGCGCCGGATCGGCGCGCTCTTCGCCCCTTATCGTCGTCAGATCGCCCTTGTCGTGGTGCTGATCGTGGCGTCGTCCGCTGTGTCGCTCGCGACGCCGTTCCTCGTGCGCGCCGTCATCGACGACGCGATTCCGCACCAGAACGTGAGCCTGTTGCTGTGGGCCGTGGGCGGCATGCTCGCGGTCACCGCGATCAGTTCACTGTTCGGAGTGGTGCAGACCTGGATCTCCACCACGGTCGGCCAGCGAATCATGCACGGCCTGCGAACCCGGGTGTTCAGCCACCTGCAACGGCAGTCCCTGAGCTTCTTCACCCGCACCCGTGGCGGTGAAATCCAGTCGAGACTGACCAACGACATCGGCGGCATGCAGTCCGTCGTCACGACGACGGCCACCTCGCTCGCCGCCAACATCACGACCGTGGTCGGCACCGCGATCGCCATGGCTGTGCTGAGCTGGCGGTTGTCATTGCTGTCGCTGATCGTGCTTCCGCCGGCCATCTGGCTCACCCGCCGCGTCGCCCAGATGCGACGGGCGATCACGACGCGCCAGCAACGCCGGCTCGCCGACATCCAGACCCAGATCGACGAAGGCCTGTCCGTCAGCGGCGTACTGCTCGGCAAGACTCTCGGCACCGGTCCCGCGCTGGCGGACAAATTCGCGAAGACCTCCGCCGATCTCGCCGACCTCGAGGTGCAGGCGCAACTGTCGGGGCGGTGGCGCATGGCCACCATGAACATCGTCTTCGCGGCGATTCCGGCGGTGCTCTATCTCGTCGCAGGTCTGCCCGCGACCTCGGGCGGCATGACCATCGGCACGCTCGTCGCATTCACGGGACTGCAGGGCGCGCTGTTCCGTCCCCTCATGAGCCTGCTCGACGTCGGCGTGTCCGTCACCAGTTCGCTCGCGCTGTTCAGCCGCATCTTCGAGTATCTCGATCTGGCCGTCGACATCGAAGAACCCGCCCACCCGGTCCCGGTCGACCCCGAGAAGATCTCCGGCAGGGTCCGATTCGAGAATCTCGGCTTCCGGTACGAAGGGGCACATCGCCTCGCGCTCGAGGGGATCGACCTCGACATACCGGCCGGTGCGCAGGTCGCGCTCGTGGGCGAGACCGGTTCGGGCAAAACCACGCTCGGGTCACTGATGGCACGGTTGTACGACCCCACTTCCGGCCGGGTGACGATCGACGGCATCGACCTGCGAGACATGCGGCTCGCCGACGTAGCGGCTCTCGTCGGTGTCGTGTCGCAGGAGACCTATCTGCTGCACGCCACCGTCCGGGAGAATCTGCGCTACGCGAGGCCGGACGCCACCGACGCGGAGATCGAGGACGCCGCGCGGGCAGCGCACATCCACGACCTGATCACCTCGCTGCCCGACGGCTACGACACCGTGGTCGGCGCACGCGGACACCGGTTCTCCGGTGGCGAGAAGCAACGAATGGCGATTGCCCGCACGCTGCTGCGGGACCCGCGGATCCTGGTGCTCGACGAGGCGACCAGTGCCCTCGACAACGACACCGAACGCGCCGTGCAGCAGGCGCTCGACAACGCCCGGGCCGGGCGCACGACCATCACCATCGCACACCGCCTCTCCACGGTGCGCGACGCCGACGAGATCGTCGTCCTCGACCACGGACGGATCATCGAGCGGGGCACCCACGACGCGCTCGTCGCGCGCGGCGGCAAGTACGCGGCACTCGCGCGACGCGACGGCCGTACGCTCGCCGAGCACACCGACCGGTCCGTGGGCGTGTGACTCAGGCGCGCACCGACGAGAGGGCGCCCACCACCTCGTGCGTCGGAAGCACGACCGCGCACCGCGAGGCGACGTAGCTCAGTGCGTCGGCGTGCTCGCGTTGGGAGAAGTCGGCCGTGGCGTCCGAGACGAAGAAGACCTGGATGTCGTTCATGAACCCGTCCAGGGCCGTCGTCAGGCACCCGATGTGCGCGTACACGCCGGTGACGATCAGCTGGTCGCGGCCCCACGCGCGCATCCGTTCGAGCAGATCGGTGCGGATGAAGGCGCTGTAGCGCCATTTGGTGAGCATGGTGTCGCCGGCGTGCGGTGCCAACTCCGCGATGATCGACGTCTCGGCGGGGTCCTCGGACAATCCGGGGCCCCAGAAGTCGGACAACAGCGCACGGTCGGCCGGGTCCTGGTCTCCCGGTTGCGCGGTGTACACGACCGGAGCGCCGACATCGTGAGCGGTGTTGCGCAGCAGGTCGATATGGGGAACCACCGTGGCCAGCGGATCGGCCGCCCGGTCGAACGAGCGCACGAAGTATTCCTGCATGTCGTGCACCAGCACGACGGCGCGGTTCGGATCGATCGACCACGACACCACGTTCGTGGGCTGCTCGTGGGGAAGGGAATAGGACACGGACTTCGGCAGAGCCATCGGATCTTCGCTTTCTGCGGTGTGGTCGGTCAGTTCTGGAGGGTGGCGGCCAGCGCGCGACGCAGTTCGTTGCGGCTGATCTTGCCGACACCGGTCACCGGAAACGCGTCGACGAAGCGCACCTTGTCCGGGATCTTGTACGCCGCGAGTCCACGCTCCCGCAGGAAAGCTTTGAGCGCGAGAGCTTTCGGCGCCTCACCCTCGGTGACGACGAAGGCACACGTGCGTTCGCCGAGGTACTGGTCGGGCATGGCGACCACGGCGGCATCGAGCACCGCGGGGTGCGCGACGAGATGGTTTTCGACCTCCTCCGCGGCGATCTTCTCGCCGCCCCGGTTGATCTGGTCCTTGGCGCGGCCTTCGACCACGATGTAACCGTGCTCGGTGATCCGCACGATGTCGCCCGTGCGATAGAACCCGTCGGGAGTGAATGCCGTCGAATTGTGTTCGGGCGCATTGTAGTAACCGCGGATCGTGTACGGGCCCCGGGTGAGGAGATGGCCGGGGGCACCGAACGGGACGGGCTCGTCGGCGTCGTCGACGACACGGATCTCGTCGTGCGGGCTGATCGGACGTCCCTGGGTCCGGACGATCGTCTCGTCGTCGTCGTCGAGGCGGGTGTAGTTGACGAGGCCCTCTGCCATGCCGAAGACCTGCTGCAGCGTGCAGCCGAGTTCCGGGCGCACCCGCTTGGCCGCCTCCGCCGGGAACTTCGCGCCACCGACCTGCAGTACCTCGAGCGACGACAGGTCGTGTTCGGTACGGGCCCGTGCGGACAGCCATGCCAGTGCGAGCGGCGGGACCAGCGAGGCCATCGTCACCCGTTCGCTCTCGATCAGTGCGAAGGCCGTGTCCGGACTCGGATCCGGCGCCAGCACCACCCTGCCGCCGGAGTGGAGGACACCGAGAATCCCGGGCGAGCTCATCGGGAAGTTGTGTGCCGCAGGAAGCACGACCAGCATGCGGGTGCGCTCGTCCACTCCGCAGATGCGGGCGGAGTCGCGCACAGAGTAGAGGTAGTCGGCGTGGGTGCGGGGGATGAGCTTCGGGGTTCCGGTGGTACCGCCGGACAGTTGGAGAAAGGCGACGGACTCGGCATCGACGTCGGCGATCGGTGCAGGCTCGTGCGTGCGCAGCGATGCCAGGGAGGTGAACTCGGCGGCGTCTCCGGCGACGATCACTGTGGGCGGGTTCTCCAGCGCGCCGGTCACTTCGCGGGCTAGCGTGCGGTAATCGAAACCACCGTGCTCGGCGGCGACGATGTAGGCGGCGGCGTCCGAGAAACGGCAGAAGTAGCCGACCTCGGAGGCGCGGTGCGCCGGCAGAGCGAACACGGGCAACGCCCCGATGCGGAAGACCGCGAAGAGGACTTCGGTGTATTCGACGATGTTCGGTAACTGGAGCACGACCCGGTCGCCGGCACGAACACCGGCATTCAGGAGCCCGGTGGCGATACGTGCGGCGGACTCGTCGAGGTCACGGTAGGTGAGGTGCCGCCGCGCCCCGGTGGCGTCCGGTCCCACAACCGCGACCCGGTCGCCGAAGTGCGCTGCGCGGGTGGGCATGAACTCCGCGAACGTCTCGCCGGTCCAGTAACCGGCGCCGCGGTACAGCTCACTGAAATCCTCGGGGAAACGGGCGATGTCGGCAAGCGCGCTGCGCCGGAGGCCGGAGGTCACGAATGATTCCTTTCGGGAACGGAAGGGGTCTCAGGCACGAAGGGTCGCGCCACCGTCGACATACAGGGCTTGCATGGTGATGTGCCGGGCGCGGTCGGAGAGAAGGAACTCGATGGCGTCCGCGATGTCGGACGGTTCTGCGATGCGCCCGAGCGGGATTCCGACCTTGAACTGTGCGGGGTCGCCCTCGATGGCGCTACGCGCACCGTTGTCGTCGTCGGGGTCCTCCCACAGCGACCGTTGCATCGCGGTGTCGGTGGAGCCGGGGGCGACGATATTGGCGCGGATTCCGTAGGGCGCCAGTTCCAGTCCGGCGACCCGCACGATCATCGCCGCGGCCGCTTTCGAGGATCCGTAGGCGCCCATGCCCATCCGGGGAACACCTGCGGAATTCGAGCCGACCACGACGATCGACCCCGAACGGCGCTCCCGCATCACACGTCCCACGGCACGCAGGACCGCGACCAGTCCGGTCACGTTGACGTCGAACATGCGCTGCCAGTCGTCCGGATCGGAGTCGAGTACGGATCCGGTGGTGAACACTCCCGCGACGTGGGCGAGTCGCTCGAGGGGACCGTGGTCGGATTCGATGTTGCCGACGGCGAACTCGACCGCGTCGTGGTCGCGGATATCGACGGGGTACACAGGGGTTCCCTCACCGATCAGTGCCGCGGTCTTGCGGAGTCCGACGGGGTCGCGGTCCATGAGGGCGAGTCGGTGTCCGGCGCGGGCCAGGGTGACCGCTGTGGCACGTCCGATGCCCTGTGCGGCACCGACGACGAGGGTGACGGGGGCGCTCATCGCCGCACCCCGAGCGCATCGAGCACGGTGCCGAATTTGACGGTGGTCTCGGCGAGTTCGTCTGCGGGATCGGAGTCGGCGACGATGCCGCCACCGGCATAGGCGGTGAGGGTGAGACCGTCCGCGTCGAGCACGGCGCACCGGATCGTCACCATCCACTCGCCGTCACCGTCGGCGTCACACCACCCGACGGCCCCGGCGTAGAACCCGCGGTCGCCTTCGACATCGCGGATGAACTCGCGCGCCGCCTCGGTGGGCGTGCCGCAGATCGCGGGAGTCGGATGCGCCGCGAGGGCGAGGTCGAGCGCTGTGGTGGAGCGGTCGCGCAGGCGGCCCGAGACCGGTGTGCCGAGATGCCACAACTGCTTGGTGCTCGTCAGCGACGGCTGGTCCGGGATGTCGAGGTCGGTGCACAACGGTTCGAGTACGGCGCGCAGCGCACGGACGACGTGCGCGTGTTCGGCGAGATTCTTGGCGGACTCCGCGAGACGCTCGGCGGTCGCGCGATCCGAGTCGGGGTCGGCGTGACGAGGTGCCGATCCGGCGAGCGGATGTGCCGTGACGAGATCGCCACGTCGCCGGATGAGCACCTCCGGACTCGAGCCGATCAGGTGCCGTCCTCGCCAGGAGCCTCCCGCCGGGGTGAGGTCGACCGCGAATCCGTTGCCGGCGGGGTCGTTCCCGGCGAGTCGTGCGAGGAGGTCGGCGGTCGGGACCGGCCGTTCGGAGCGCAGTCGGAGTGCGCGTGCGAGGACGACCTTGACGAGGTCGTCGTCGGGGGAACGCAGCAAGGTGAGTGCGGCGGCCACACGGTCGACGTGTGCCTGCTCGGCAGGAATCGCGTGGGCGATACGGATGGTGGGGAGATCGGGCCTCGAGACGCCGAGCGGCGTGGAGGTGTGCCGCAGCGAACGCGGCGCTGTGAGGGCGGCGGGGTGCGCGGGGTCGAAGGGAAGCGCACCGGCGAGAGCGCGCACGCGCCCGGTTCGCAGAGCCTCGGCCGCGGCATCGGCGCGGTCGAACCGGTCGTCGAGTCCTTCGGCGATCACGGTGCCGTGCGGGCGGGACAACACGAACGGGCGCGGCACGGTCCGCTCGGCACAGTCGGGTGTCGGTGCGTCGACAACCGATGTTTGCATGCTCGAACCTCTCGATAGCGGAGTGAGAAGGCGGATCGAGCGCAAGGTGCACAAGATCGCTTCAGCAACATATACGGTTAGCCTTACCTTTGGTACTGTTCCGCATTGCCGAGAGTTGCGCAACACGGGTGTTCTGCTCGGGCCCAAGAGTTTTCGAACGCAGAAAAGGGGATGACAGTGCCCACGTCCAGGCCGTCGACTTCGGGACTTGCGCTTACGCGCGCCCAGACGGGCGTATGGTTCGCTCAGCAATTGACCCCCGACAACCCGATTTTCAACACCTCGGAATGCCTCGAACTGCGCGGATCGGTCGATACGGACGCCCTGGTGGCGGCGGTGCGCCGCGCCGCCGACGACTGTGAGGCCCTGGTCGCGGCCTTCGAAACCCAGCCCGACGGTACGGTCGTCCAGTTTCCCGGACGCAGACAACTCGCCGACCCGCCCGTCGTGGACGTGCGCGGCGCGCCGGACCCGTGGGCCGCGGCCCACGAGTGGATGACGAACGACCTGGCACGCGCCGTCGATCCGGCCGTCGACGTGTGCGTCCGCGCCGCCGTACTGCGCCTCGCGGACGACCGTGTCGTGCTGTACGTGTGCGGGCATCACCTCGTGTTCGACGCGTTCGGGTTCTCCCTGTTCAACCGCCGCATCGGCGAGCACTACACAGCCCTCGTCGCGGGCACCGAACCGGCCGCGCACCGCTTCGCCCCCGTCGAACCGGTCGTGCGGGAAGAGGAGAGCTACCGCGAGTCGGACGACTTCGCCGCCGACCGGGCGTTCTGGGCCGACTACCTCGCGGACGTCGAGGAAGCGGTGGCGCTGAGCCCCGGAGCGAGCGGAATCGCGCGTCGTTCCCGGGCGGTCCGGTTCACCCTCGACGCACAGCAGCAGAACGCGCTCGCCGCACTCGGCAAATCCGCTCGCGGAAGCTGGGGCGACGCGGTGACCGCCCTGGTCGCCGCGTACCTGCGCGGTGCGACCGGGCGGGACGACATCACCATCGGATTCCCGGTGATGAACAGACTCGGTTCCGCCGCACTGAATGTGCCGATGACGGCGGTCAACGTCGTGCCGTTGCGGCTGCGCCCCGCCGCACGCGACAGCCTGTCCGGCCTCGTCGGGCAGGTCCGCGATTCGGTTGCCCGGTGCCGCGAGCACTACCGCTACCGCGGTGAGGACATCCAGCGCGACCTGCGCCTGCCCGCCGGGTCGCGAGGGGTCATCGGCCCGTCCGTCAACGTCAAACCGTTCGGCGACCGGTTCCGTTTTGCCGATATCACCGCTGCAGTCCATTCGATCGCCCGCGGACCGCTCCAGGATTTCATGATCACGGTGCGGCCCCTCGACGGGAGCGCCGGCCTGGAGGTCTTCGTCGACGCCGACGCCGACCTCTACGACGAGGACGACCTGCGGCTTCACGCGGCACGTCTCGAGCAGTTGTTCGATTCCGTGACCACCCTCGATCCGGCAACATCGCTCGCGCAACTGCCGATCCTCCTTCCCGCCGAGCGGACACGAATCCTGGAGCGCTGGAGCGCATCTCCGGACATACCGGTCGAACCGGGCCTGACTCTCGTCGATCTGCTGCACCGGCAGGCCGCCGCGACACCCGACGTGCCGGCGCTCGCGGACGCCACAACCACGCTGACCTACGCGGAGTTGCGCACCCGGGTCGACCGGCTCGCGCGATATCTCGTGTCCGAGGGACTCGGCGACGCTGCCGAACCGAGGATCGCGATCGCACTGCCGCGTACGGTCGACGCCGTCGCCGCGATTTTCGCAGTGCTCGAAACCGGCGCTGCGTATGTGCCGCTCGACATCGACCAGCCACTCGAGCGGCTCGCGTACGTGCTGTCCGACGCCGCGCCCGTGTACGTGCTCACCGACCGCACCACGGACGGACGGGTTGCGGACGCCGACGGTGCCACCCGCCGGATTCTCCTCGACGACACCGACACCGACACCGACATCGGCGGCCGTGTGGAGACAGATCTGCCACCCGTCGGACGGTCGGGGCCCACGCCCGACTCGGTCGCGTACGTCATCTACACCTCCGGATCCACAGGACGGCCCAAGGGCGTGGTCGCCCCACACCGCGGCCTGGTCAATCTCCTGCACAGCCACCGCGAGCAGGTGTTCACCCGCGCCGCACGCGAAGCCGGGCACGACCACCTGCACCTCGGACTCGCGTGGTCGCTCGCGTTCGACGCCTCCGTGCAACCGCTGCTGTGGATGCTCGCCGGGCACACCCTCCACATCGTCGACGAATCCGCCCAGCGCGACCCCGCACGACTGACCGAACAGGCGTTGCGCGAGGACTGGGACTTCGTCGAACTGTCGCCGGCGCAACTCGACCACGTCGTCGAGGACGGGATGCTTCCCGAGAACACCGTCTCCACCCTCGGCTTCGGCGGCGACGCGGCCACCGGCCGGCTGTGGGAGAACCTGCGCGCGCGCCGCGGCGCCGCGTTCAACTTCTACGGCCCCACCGAGTGCAGTGTCGACGCCCTCGTGGCCGAGGTGCACGACAGCGAGACTCCCGTGGTGGGGCGGCCGGTCGCGAACTTGCGCGCCTACCTCCTCGACAGCGGTCTCGCCCCGGTGCCGCCGGGAACGGAGGGGGAGCTGTACCTGTCCGGTCCGGGTGTCGTCCGCGGTTATCTCGACGCGCCCTCCCTCACCGCGACCCGGTTCGTCGCGAACCCGTTCGGGACGGGCTCGGCCGATCCCGTCCACGCGCGCCTCTACCGCACGGGCGACCGCGCGATGTGGACGGAGGACGGGAACATCGTCTACCGCGGCCGCGTCGACAACCAGGTGAAGGTGCGCGGGTTCCGCATCGAACTCGGGGAGGTGGACGCGGCGTTGCTGCGGCTTCCCGGTGTGGTGCACGCCGTGTCGGCGATTCACACGGACGCTGCCGGTACCGCACAACTCGTGGGCTATCTCGTCGGCGATGCACTCGATCCGGCGGTTGCCCGGGCACAACTGACCGAGTGGCTCCCGGCGGCGATGGTGCCTGCTGCACTCGTCGTGCTGGGTGAGCTACCGCTGACCTCGAACGGAAAGCTGGACCGGAAGGGGCTTCCCGCACCGGATTTCGCCACGCTCGTCTCCTCGCGACCTCCGGCCACCGAACTCGAACGCCGCCTGTGCGAGCTGTTCGCAGAGATCCTGGGCCTCGACGGCGTCGGCGCCGACGACGACTTCTTCGCACTCGGTGGACACTCGCTCTCGGCAGCGAAGCTTCTCGCCCGGGTGCGGGACACTCTCGGTGTCGAACTGGCGATCCGGGAAGTATTCGACCATCCGACGGTGGCCGGACTGGCTGTGCGCTGCGAGAGCGCGGGTCTGGACGCCGGGCCCGCACGACCACCGCTGGTCGCGAGGAAGCACGGGGACCTCGTCCCGCTGTCGTTCGCGCAGCAACGGCTGTGGTTCCTGTTCCGGATGGAGGGGCCCAGCCCCACGTACAACGTTCCTCTGACCGTGCGGTTGCACGGCGACGTCGACGCCGACGCGATGCGCCGTGCCGTCGCCGACGTCGTCGCCCGCCACGACAGCCTGCGCACGGTGCTGACCGAACGGGACGGAACCGGGATGCAGCGGGTACTCGAGCACGTCGAGACGCCGTTCGCCGTCGTGGAGACCGGCCCGGACACGGTGGAGGCGGACGTGAGGTCGGCGGCGCGCTACGCATTCGACCTCGAGCGCGAAACCCCCGTCCGGGTGCGGCTGTTCACCGTCGCGCCCGGCGAGAGCATCCTGTTGCTGCTCGTGCACCACATCGCGAGCGACGAACTGTCCACGCCGATTCTGCTGCGGGACCTCGGAACCTTCTACTCCGCGCACACAGGTGCCGCCGTCACCGAGCCGGCTCCACTGCCCGTCCAGTACACGGACTACGCGGTGTGGCAGCGTGAACTGCTCGGCGACCCGAAGGACCAGACCGGGCTCGCCGGACGGCAACTCGACTTCTGGCGCACCGAGCTCGCGGGTCTACCCGCGGAACTCGAGCTGGCAACCGACCGGCCCCGCCCGGCCGTGGCATCGTTCGCCGGTGGCGGCGTCGAACTCGCGGTCCCGGCCGGACTCGCCGACGCGGTCCGCGCCGCCGGCCGCGACACCGGCACGACGATGTTCATGATGGTGCACGCCGCCGTGGCGCTCGCGCTCTCCCACAGCGGGGCGGGGGAGGACATCCCGATCGGCTCACCCACCGCGGGCCGGCCCGCCTCCGAACTCGACGATCTCGTGGGGTTCTTCGTCAACATGGTGGTCCTGCGCACCGACCTGTCCGGTGACCCGACCGTGCGGGAACTGCTGGCCCGCATCAAGAACGCCGACATCGCCGCGTACGCCCACCAGGACGTGTCGTTCGACCGGGTCGTCGAGGCCCTCGACCCCGAGCGAAGCGCCGCCCGCCACCCCCTGTTCCAGGTGATGGTGCAGTACCGGAACCCACCTGCCTTGCGCGCGTTCGAGCACCTGGCGCCCGAGGTGTCCCTCGTCCCCAACGATGCCGCGATGTTCGATCTGACATTCGACGTCGTGGACACACCGGACGGGTCCATGCGGGTACGCGTCGAATACGCCCGTGATCTGTTCGACCACGACACCGCCGAGTCTTTCGCCGCGCGCGTGGTGCGTGGGTTCGCCGCTCTGGCCGGAGACCCCGACCGTCCCCTGTCCCGTGTCGACCTGCTCTCCGGCGCCGAACGCGACTGGCTCCGCGCCGGTCGATCGGCACCGGAATCCGCACGCCCGGAACCGGTTCCGGAGACGCTGGTCGAGCTGTTCGACCGCACGGTTGCCGCAGCGGCGCATCTCCCCGCCGTCGTCTCCGCGGAGGAAACCCTGACGTTCGGGGAACTCGACGCGTGGTCCGACCGGATCGCGTGTCATCTCGTGGATCGCGGCGTCCGGGCAGAAACGGTCGTCGCGCTACGGCTCCCGCGGGGAAGCGCCGTGGTCGCGGCGATTCTCGGTGTCTGGAAGGCGGGCGCGGCGTACCTCGCGATCGACCCGAACTACCCGCTCGAGCGCATCGACTACATGATGCGCGATGCAGGGGTGACCGTCGCGCTCGACGAGAGTGCCGTCGCGGAGTGCAGCGACGCGAGCATGCCGTCGCCGGCCACGGAACTGCGCGGTCGCGCCGGTGCGGACAACGCCGCCTACGTGGTCTACACCTCCGGTTCCACCGGTCTGCCGAAGGGCGTCGTCGTGCCGCACCGCGGTGTGGTGAATCTCTGGGAGACGGTGCGTTCCGGCACTTACGGTGACCCGGCAGAACAGCGGCTGAGGGTGCTGCTCAGTTACACCTTCGCGTTCGATTCCTCGGTCGAGCAGTTGCTCGCGATGCTCGGCGGCCACACCGTGCACGTGCTCCCCGAAGAGTTGACCGCCGACGCCGACGGCATCGTCGGCTATGTTCGTGAGCATCGGATCGACGCCCTGGACTGCGCGCCGGTGCTGATGACGCAACTCGTCGCAGAAGGGCTTCTCGACCCCGCCGCGGATCACCGCCCGTCGGTGGTCGCAGTCGGCGGCGAGGCCGTGCCCGCCGAGCTGTGGGCCCGGCTCGCCGCCACTCCGGGGCTGCGCGCACTGAACATCTACGGACCCACCGAGTGCACGGTGGACGCGACTGCCGCAGTCATGACGGCGGACGTGGCGCCGCATATCGGCGAGCCCATCGCCGGGGGTCGTGCGCTCGTCCTCGACCGCTACCTGCGCCCCGTGGCGCCGGGTGTGCCGGGTGAGCTGTACGTCGGCGGTCCGCACGTGGCCCGGGGATACCTCGGCCGGCACGGCCTCACGGCCGGAAGGTTCGTGGCCGACCCGTTCGGTACACCGGGGAGCCGGCTGTACCGCACCGGCGACACGGTGCGGTGGACATCCCGGGTGCCCCATCGTCTCGAATATCTCGGCCGCGCCGACGATCAGGTCAAGATTCGCGGGTTCCGTATCGAACTCGGTGAGGTCGAGGCGGTACTCGCCGGACATCCGGACGTGACAGCCGCCGCGGTGCTCGCCCGCGAGGACGAACCCGGACGCAGACGTCTCGTCGGCTACGTCGTGCCGGGGACTGCGCAGGTGGACGGTGACGCGGTCCGGGCATACACGGCCGAACGGCTGCCCGACCACATGGTGCCCGCTGCGGTGGTGGTGCTCGAGGAGTTCCCGCTGACCGCGAACGGCAAGGTGGACCGGGCCGCGCTCCCCGCCCCGGTGTTCGCACCCGCGACAGCCGGCCGGGTGGCGGGCAACGACATGGAACGGCGGCTCTGCGCCGTGGTGGCCGAAGTGCTCGGACTCGACGCGGTCGGCCTCGACGACGACTTCTTCTCTCTCGGTGGTGATTCCATCGTGTCGATCCAGCTCGTGGCCAAGGCCCGCGCGGCGGGTCTGCGGTTCACCGCGCGGCACGTTTTCGAGCACCGGACCGTCGCCGGTCTGGCCCGCGTCGCCGAGGTGGATACAGGCCGGCAGGAAACGGATGTCGCGGCGGCGCTCGGCAGCATTCCGGCGACGCCCATCGTTCACGACCTGCTGGACCGAGGGGGACCGTACGCCAGGTACGCGCAGTCCAGGCTGCTGCGTACCCCGGAAGGCCTCACGCTCGGCGAACTGACCGGCGCCGTGCAATCCCTGCTCGACGTCCACGACGCGCTGCGTTCGGTGTTCGACTCGGCTGCACGCGTTCTCGAGGTCCTGCCGGTGGGTGCGGTGTCGGCTGCGCACGTGGTCACCCGGGTCGACATCTCCGGCCTGGACGACCCGTCCGCGGTGATGGTCGCGGCGACCGAGGAGGCGTACGCGGCGCTGGACCCCGGGTCCGGGGAACTCGTGCGCGTCGTGTTCTTCGATCCGGGCCCCGGCGTGCAGGGCCGGGTGCTGTTCGCGGTGCACCACCTGGTGGTGGACGGGGTGTCGTGGCGGATTCTGGTCCCGGACCTCGCCGAGGCCGTCGCGGGTACCGCGCCGCTCCGGTCCGGTACCCCGCTGCGTGTCTGGGCTCGCGGCTTGCTCGAGGCCGCGCCGGCGCGACGAACCGAACTGCCGTTGTGGCGTCGTATCACGGCGCCCGGCGGCCGTGCCGCCTTCGCCTCCCGCCCTGTCGATCCCACGCGGGACACGATGTCCGCGACGGCGCAGGCGCATGTCGACGTGCCGGTCGCAGTGACGGAGGCTCTGCTCACGACGGTGCCCGAGCAATTCCACGCGGGTGTCGACGACGTTCTGCTCACCGCGCTGGCACTGGCCACAGCCCGGGTGTGTGGCGCGGGTGCGGTGGTGGTGGATCTCGAAGGGCACGGACGAGAAGAGCAGGTGGTGGCCGGCGCCGATCTGTCGCGCACCGTCGGATGGTTCACGAGCCTGTACCCGGCCAGGCTCGACGTGTCGGGGGCAGACCTCGACGACGCCTTCGCAGGTGGCCGGAATGCCGGTGAGGCACTCAAGAAGGTCAAGGAGCAACTTCGCGAGATCCCCGACAGCGGTATCGGATTCGGGATTCTTCGGCATCTCGACGAACAGGGACGGCAGGTTCTCGCGTCGGCGGCTGCTCCCGAGATCGGGTTCAACTACCTGGGCAGACTGACGCTGGGTGAGGCGGAAGGGCAGCCGTGGTCGAGTGCGCCGGAATCGGCCGGTCTCGGCGGCGCCACCGAGGCCGACATGCCGGTGAACCACGCGCTCGAAATCGGCGTCTTCACCGAGGAAACGGGGGAGGGGCCGGTGCTCCGGGGCACGTTCGGCTACAGCCCGGCACTGGTGCCCGAGCACGTGGTCGCAGACCTCGTGGAGTGCTGGGTTGCGGCACTGGAGGCGCTGGCCGGACACGCGGCGTCGGGGGATGCCGGTGGATTCACTCCGTCGGATCTGACTCTCGGTGGCCTCGATCAGTCGGAGATCGACGAGTTCGCCTTGGAATTCGGATGATCGTGACGCTTGGCGTGGCCAATTGTTTCGGTTAGCCTAACCAATCGTGACCGGGGGTACATCCCGGCGAGAACACATCTGGGAGAAACGTCATGCGGGTTCTTGAACGTAGCCGGGCGCGTAGCGTCGCGGTTCTCGGTGCGGCTGCGCTGCTCACGGCCGGCCTGGTGGGCTGCTCGAGCGACAGCGGCGATGCCTCGGACAGCACGGAGGCGGCTGCTACCCGGACGTTCGAGGCGCAGAACGGCTCGATCGAGATCCCGTCCGATCCGCAGCGCATCGTCGCCTGTGGCTACGCCGCGTTCCCGCTCATCCAGGCCGGGGCGAACCTCGCCGCGGTGTGCGAATGGACCCGCGAGATCGGGAGCATGGACGAGGAGACCCTCGCCGCGTACGAGGAACTGCCGAAGGTGGCACCCGACGGAGCAGCGAGTGAGCTGAACTACGAGGCCATCACGGCTGCCGAGCCCGACCTGATCATCATGGGCGTTCCGGCCCGCGTGCAGTCCCAGGTCGACATGGCCAAGCTCGAGGCCCTTGCGCCGGTCGTGTTCCTCGGCCCCACCAACCCCGGCGACTGGCGCTCGCTCGGCGAGCAGTACGCCGACGCCGCCAACGTCGGTGACGCCTACGGGGAGTTCAAGTCGGAGTACGAAGCGCGTGCCACCGAGATCGCGGACAAGTACGCGGATACCCTCGGCAGCCTGAACTTCGCCGGCCTGTGCAGCACCTGCGGCACCGAGCCGGGTGAGTTCTTCCGCGAGTACAAGTCGTCCTACACCACCAACCTGTTCGACGACCTCGGCTTCACGTTCCCCGGCGAGCCCGTCGATCCCGCAGACGTCCACGGCGAATACGTCTCGCTCGAGCAGCTGCCGCAGAACCTCGCGGACGCCGACGTGATCGTCTACGGCCTCGAAGCGGACGGCTCGGTCTCCGCCGAACTCCAGGAAGTCTTCGACTCGCCGCTGTGGCAGAACCTGCCCGCCGTCAAGGCCGGCAACCTCGTCGGCGTCCAGCACGCCAACGCCGCCACGTACGAAACCGCGCTGCTCGCACTCGACTCCATCGACGCCGCGCTCGACAAGTTGCCCGCGAACCAGAAGCAGTAACACTGTCGCGGTCGACCACCGCGGCTGCCATCGACCGAACGGCCCCCGATGTCCCCGACTCGGGGGCCGTGTTCGTCGTGCCCGACACGCCCGTCTCCGCCCCGGAAAGCTGCCATGACTCGCTCCACTGCGCTCGAAGACATCGTTCCGCTCTCGCCGCTGCAGCAGGGTCTGCTCTACCTGAGCACGATCGCCGCTCCCGCCGAGCCGGCCGGCAACGACGGCAGCGCCGAGCCCGACGCGTACACCGTGCAGTCGGTGCTGCGTCTGTCGGGAACGGTGGACGAGGATCGCATGCGCACGGCAGCGCAGGCGCTGCTCGACCGGCATGCGTCGCTGCGGACGTGTTTCCGGCCCCGCAAGGACGGGCGCACCGCAGGACTCGTCGTACGCGGTGTCGAAGCGCCCTGGCGCAGCGTGGATCTGACGGGAACACCGGGCCCGGAAGCGGAACGGCGCATGCAGGACCTGATCGACGCCGACCTCCGCCACTGGTTCGACCTCACCCAGCCCCCGCTCGTGCGATGGCACTTCGTCAGGTTCGGTGCCGACGACGTGCGGCTGCTCCTCACCACGCATCACATCGTCGTCGACGGATGGTCCACGCCGATCATGGTGCGGGAGCTTCTCGAGCTGTATGCGGCGGGCGAACCCGCCGCGCGCGCCGGTACGGTGCTCGGCCCGGTGCGGCCCTATCGCGACTACCTGGCATGGCTGGAACGGCAGGACCACGACACCGCGCGGCAGCTGTGGCGCGAGACCCTCGCCGAATTCACCGAGCCCAGCCTGGTCGCCCCGCCCGGGTCCACCCGCGCCACCGAGCCGTGCGCCGAGCTGGCCGTCACCGTGCCCCCCGGCCTCGCCGAGCGTCTCGGCACGCTGACCCGCACGGCAGGCGTCACGTTCAACACCGTGCTGCAGACCGCCTGGGCGATGCTCCTGTCCGGTCTGCTCGGGCGCGACGACATCGTGTTCGGCGCGACCGTGTCGGGCCGCCCACCCGAACTCGCCGGCGTCGAATCCATGGTCGGCTTGTTCATCAACACCGTCCCCGTCCGTGTCCGGCTCGACCCACGCGGCACCGTCACCGAGACGCTGCGGCGGGTCCAGCTCGATCAGTCGCGCACGGTGGACCACCAGTATCTCGGGCTTTCGGACATCCAGCGCGACGCCGGGATCGGCGAGTTGTTCGACACTCTCACCATCTTCGAGAGCTACCCGGTGGACCGCGAGGCGCTCGAGCGCGCGCAACAGTCCGGCGGCGTCACCATCGCCGGTGTGGAGGCACACGACGCCACCAACTATCCGCTCGTCCTCACCGCAGGACTCGCCGACGACCTCGTCGTCAAGCTCGACTACCGTCCGGCGCTGTTCACCCGTGACGATGCGGCGGCCCTCGGGTCCCGGCTCGTCGCGATCCTCGAGGCCCTTGCGTCCGATGCGGAGGCACCCGTCGCGGCACTCGACGTGTTGCCCGGGGCGGAGCGCGAGCAGGTTCTCGGAGCATGGTCTTCGGGAGCCGGGTCTTCGGGAGCCGGGTCTTCGGCGGCTGCGGAACCTGCCACGGGGACCGTCGTGGATGCGCTCACCCGGCAGTTCCGGAAGCGTTCCGGCGATCTCGCGGTGGTGAGTGGCGACCAGCGGCTCACGTTCGGCGACCTGGGCACCGAGTCCGCCCGTCTCGCACGGCTACTCATCGCACGAGGTGTGGGTCCCGACGACCGTGTCGGACTCGCACTGCCGCGCACTGCCGTGATGGTCGAGGCGATCGCGGCGGTGCTCACCGCAGGCGGGGCGTACCTGCCTCTCGACCCGTCGTACCCGGCCGACCGGCTGAAGCATATGGTGACCGACGCTGCGCCGGTCGTCGTGATCAGTACGTCCGCAGTCGCCGGAGAACTCGGTGACGTGCTCGCCGGAGCCGACGTGCTGCTGCTCGACGATCCCGCTGTGGAACGGACCCGTGCAGAGTTCCCGGCGCACCCGGTCACGGACGGTGACCGCCGCGCACCGCTGCGAGCGGGACACGCCGCCTACGTGATCTATACGTCCGGTTCCACGGGGACTCCGAAGGGGGTCGTCGTCTCCCACGACAATCTCGCAGATCTTCACGCGGCCCAGAGAAAGACGTTGATGCTGCCCGGGATACGGGAGCCGCGCGGGGGTCAGTGGCGTGTGCTGCTGACGTATCCGTTCGCATTCGACTCCGCCGTCGCCGCGCTCACGTGGCTGTTCGACGGGCACACCCTGCACCTCCCGGACGACGACCGCCGGACCGACGTGGACTACCTCGTCGAGTACGTCCGCGCCCATCGCATCGACTACGTCGACACGGTGCCCGTACTCATGACCCGCTTGCTCGAGGGCGGCCTCCTCGATCCCGCACACCACCGGCCGGCCAAGGTGACCGTCGGCGGTGAGGCCGTGAGCGGCGGCCTGTGGCGCACGCTCGCCGGATCCGGTGTCGAAGCCTTCAACTGCTACGGCCCCACCGAGTGCACCGTGGATGCCTCGTACGCGCGCATCTCCGACGGGCCGGTCACGATCGGCGGGCCGACGCCGGGCACCCGGCTGTACGTGCTCGACCACTGGTTGCGGCCCGTCGCGCCCGGAGTGGCAGGAGAGTTATATATCACCGGAAACGGCGTCGCGCGAGGGTATCTCGGACGACCGGGCCTGAGCGCCGACCGCTTCGTGGCCGACCCCTGTGCCGGGTCCGGTGAGCGCATGTACCGCACCGGAGACGTAGTGCGCTGGACCCGCGCGGGCGTTCTGGAATACGTGGGCCGAGACGACGACCAGGTCAAGATCCGCGGCTACCGCATCGAACCCGCCGAGGTCGAGGCCGCGACCGACGCCTGTCCGGGCGTGCGGGCGTCCGTGGTCGTTCCGCACACGGACGGCAAGGGCGTGACCAGACTGGTCGCCTACGTGGTGGCCGACGACGCCCTCGAGCCCGGGAATCTGCGTACCGCCCTCGCCGCGCGCCTGCCCGAGTACATGGTTCCCGCCACGGTGGTCGTGCTGCCGGCTCTTCCGGTGACGGCGAACGGAAAAATCGACAAGAAGGCCCTTCCCGAACCGGATTTCGCGGCTCTGACAGGTTCCGGCGAGCCGACTACGGAACTCGAGACGACGTTGTGCAGCGCGTTCGCCGACGTACTCGGTCTCGAACGCGTAGGTGTCGACGACGACTTTTTCACCCTCGGCGGGGACTCCATCGTCTCGATTCAGCTGGTGGCGCGACTCCGGGCCGCCGACATCCAGGTCACCGCGCGTCAGGTGTTCGAACTGCGCACCGCGGCCGCGATCGCGGCGGCGCACGACACCGCGCCCGCAGCGGAGGCGGGACGCGAGACGACCCCGGCCGTCGGACCGGTTCCGCTCACCCCGATCGTCTACGACACCCTCACGCACATGTCTGCCCACACGCTGCGGACGTTCACCCAGTCCCGCCTGCTGGTGACACCCGCGGGTCTCTCCACCGGCGACCTCGTCGCCGGTGTGCGTGCTCTGCTGACAACCCACCACATGCTCCGGTCGCGCTTCACCGTCGAGGCCGACGGGAACGCGCCTGCCTCCTGGACCGTGCCCGAGGAGGTACCCGATGCCGAGGGGCTGGTCCGGCACGTGGACGTGCGTGGACTCGACTCCGGCCGGTGGCAGGCAGAGTTCACCGCCGCCCAGGACGCCGCCCGGGCCGCGATCGATCCCGCTGCCGGCGTGATGGTGCAGCTCGTCTTCTTCGACGCCGGACCCGAGGTGCCCGGCCGCGTGCTGGTGACGGTGCACCATCTCGTGGTCGACGGGGTGTCCTGGCGCATCCTCGTCCCGGACCTCGCGAGTGCGGTCGACGGTGCCCGCCGTGGTGCCGCCCGCGCGCTCGAGGAACCGCGAACCTCGTTCCGGGACTGGGCGACCGGACTCGCGGAGGCCGCACACTCGGATCGGGTGACACAGTCCCGCTCGGTCTGGTCGCGATCCTGCACCGACACCGCGGGCGGCGCGAGCGAGCAGACCGCGCTCGGTTGCCGCGCGCTGGACCCCGCCCGCGACACGGTGTCGACATCGGCGTCGGTCGAGGTACAGGTTCCCGGCGACATCACCGCACGCATCCTCACCTCCGTGCCCGCCGCCTTCCGCACCGGCGTCGCCGATGTCCTGCTTGCGGCCCTCGCGATGGCGGTGACGTCGGTTCGCGGCGGATCGGCCGTCCGGGTGCACCTGGAAGGACACGGGCGCGAGGAGCACATCGTGCCCGGCGCCGACCTGTCCCGCACGGTCGGCTGGTTCACCTCGATGTATCCCGTCGTCCTCGACCTCGGCGCATCTCCCGACAACCCTGCCCTCTGCCTCGCCCACGTCAGGGAGTCGCTGCGCGCGGTACCGGACAACGGAATCGGATTCGGGATCCTGCGGCGCCTGTCCGGCGGGGACGACGACCTGTTCACCGGCTACCGCGCTCCCGAGATCGTCTTCAACTATCTCGGACGCATGACGCTCGGGGAGACCGCGTCGGCTCCGTGGTCGGCGGCTCCCGAGGCTGCCGCGCTCGGCGGATCCGTCGACCCGGCCACGCCGCTCGATCATGTGCTCGATGTCAACGCGATCACCGACGACGGCCCGGACGGTCCGGTGCTGTCCGCCGAATTCACCTATGCCACCGGCCTACTGGACGCCGTGACGGCAGAGCGGATCGCCCGCGCCTGGGGCGAGGCGCTCGCCACCCTGTCCCGTGTCGCAGACGAACCCGCCGCAGTTTCCCTCACCCCGTCCGATCTGACGGCGACCGGGCTGACGGTCGAGGAGACGGCGGAACTCGGCCGCGCGGTCACCGGCGGGCTCGAGGACGTCGTACCGCTGACCCCGCTGCAGCGCGGCATGTACTTCCTGTCGGGTCTCGACGAGGACGGCGTCGACGTCTACACGATGCAGTCGGTTCTCGATCTCGACGGTGTGATCGACACGGTGTTGCTGCGCCGCAGCATCTCTCGTCTGATCGAACGGCATGCCGTGCTGCGCACCGGCTTCCGGATCTCCGCTTCGGGTGTCCCGATCGGGGCCGTCGCAACCGCGGTCGAGACGCCGTTCGAGGTGATCGACCTGTCCGCGGACGCCGACCCTGCCGGACGCGCCGACGCATTCGCGGAGTCCGACCGTGTGGACCGGTTCGCTGCCGACACCGCACCGCTCGTCCGCTTCCGCCTGCTGCAGTTGTCCGACGACCGGTCGCGCCTGGTGTTCACCGCACACCATCTCGTCCTGGACGGGTGGTCCACGCCGCTGCTGGTGCAGGAACTGTTCCAGATCTACGCGGCCGGTGGTGACACATCGGGTCTGGCCCGGGCGGTGCCGTTCACCGACTACCTCGCCTGGCTCGACCGCCAGGACGGTGCCGCCGGACTCGAGGTGTGGCGCGAGGCGTTGTCGGGTGTCGAGGAACCGACACTCGTCGCACCAGCCGGGTCGTCGATGCAGGCCGAACTGCCCGGCGAACTCTCGATCGAGGTTCCGGACGCGTTGTCGGAGCGGCTTCTGTCCGTGAGCCGCTCCCGCGGTGTCACGGTGAACACCGTGGTGCAGACGGCGTGGGGACTGCTGCTCGCCGCGCTCACCGGACGGCCGGACGTGGTGTTCGGTGCGATCGTCTCGGGGCGCGTGCCGGACGTCCCCGGTGTGGAGTCGATGATCGGACTGTTCATCAACACCGTCCCCGTGCGGGTCCGCACTTCCGCCGAGGAGTCGGTCGCAGAGTTGCTCTCGCGCATGCAGTCCGAGCAGAACCGGGTGATGGATGACCAGTACGTCGGTCTCGCGGACGTGCAGCGCGCCGTAGGAGTGGGCGAACTGTTCGACACCCTGCTGGTGTTCGAGAACTATCCGGTGGACCGCGACGCCCTCGATCGCGCCCAGCACGACAGCGGAGTCCGGGTGTCGGCGATGAACGGCACGGACGCCACCAACTTTCCCCTCGTCCTCGTCGCGGGGTTGCAGGACACGCTGCGCCTGGTGCTCGAATACCAGCCGGCGGTCTTCGGTGAACACGACGCCGCCGTGGTAGGACAGCGACTCGTCCGGATCCTCGAGCAACTCGTCGGAGATCGGCCGGTGCCCGTCGCGCACCTCGACGTGCTGACCGACGCGGAACACCGGGACGTGCTCGGCCGGTCGGACACCCCGCACGCGCCCGCGTCGGGAGCGGCCACGGTTGCCGACCTCCTCGACGCCCAGATCGCCCGCACCCCGGACGTTCCGGCAGTCGTGTCCGGTGCGGTGACATTGTCGTTCGCAGAACTCGGGGATCGGTCGGCCCGTCTGGCACGTCTGCTGATCGGTGCCGGTGTCGGCCCCGAGACGGTCGTGGGATTGGCCCTGCCCCGGTCCGAGCACATGATCGTGGCCATCGCCGCCGCGATCCGGTCGGGCGGCGTGTACGTGCCCATGGATCCGTCCTATCCCGCCGACCGCCTGGCACACATGATTGCGGACTCCGGACCGTGCGTCATCGTGACCACCGCAGACGTCGCCGGCCGGATCGACGCCGTCGCGGGGGAGACCCCCGTGGTCGTGCTCGACGACCCCGCGACCCGGAAAGCCCTCGCGTCGCTGCCCGCGACCCCCGTGACCGACGCGGACCGTCGCGCGGTGTTGCACCCGGACAACGGCGTGTACGTGATCTACACATCGGGATCGACCGGCGTGCCGAAGGGCGTCGCCGTCACCCACGCGAATTTGCTCAACCTGTTCGACAGCCACCGCGCCGACCTCTACGTGCCCACGGTCGCCGCGTCGCAGCGCGAGGTCGTCGGCGTGGGCCACGCGTGGTCGTTCGGCTTCGACGCGTCGTGGCAGCCGACGCTCTGGATGTTCGACGGCCACACCGTGCACGTCTTCGACGAGGACACGATGCGCGATCCGGAACGGATGGCCGCCTACACGATCGAGCACCGTCTCGATTTCCTCGAGGTCACCCCGTCCTTCCTCGACCGGATGCTCGCCGCAGGGCTCTACGACCATCCGCACCGTCCCGCCACGGTGGGATTCGGCGGTGAAGCCGTCAACCCCGCGTCGTGGCGCCGCCTCCGGGAACTCACCGACGGGCGCGCATTCAACCTGTACGGACCGACCGAATGCACCGTCGACTCCCTCGTCGGCAAGGTCACCGACGCCGATACACCGTGTCTGGGCAGAGCGGTGCACGGCGGCGGCGCGCACGTCCTCGACGCGATGCTCAGGCCCGTTCCGACGGGCGTGGCGGGCGAGCTCTACATCTCCGGAGACGGTGTCGCACGCGGCTATCTCGGCCGTCCCGACCTCACCTGCACCCGGTTCGTCCCGAACCCGTTCGGCAGCAGTGGATCCCGGTTGTACCGCACCGGCGATGTCGTCAAGCGGGTGGCCGGGGCGGACGGTCACACCGTGCTCGAGTTCCTCGGTCGCGGCGACGACCAGGTCAAGATCCGGGGTTTCCGCGTCGAACTCGGCGAGGTCGAAGCGGCCCTCACGGCCGTACGCGGCGTACGCGACGCGGTCGTGGTCGCGCACACCGACAACCGCGGCGTGGTTCGACTCGTCGGCTACGTGACACCGGACGGGGACGTCGACCCGGCCGCCGTTCGGGCTGCGACCGCGGTGACATTGCCCGACTACATGGTCCCCGCCGTCGTGATGGTGCTCGACCGATTTCCCGCGACCGTCAACGGCAAGGTCGACCGGAAGGCACTGCCCGAACCGGATTTCGCGGCGCTCGTCGGGTCGCGGGAACCGAGCACTCCCGCAGAGGCTGCGCTCGCCGCCGTCGTCGCAGACGTCCTCGGACTGGACCGCGTCGGCGCCGACGACGACTTCTTCTCCCTCGGAGGAGATTCCATCGTCTCGATGCAGCTCGTCTCGAAGGCACGTGCTGCCGGCGTGCGGATCACGACCCGTCAGGTCTTCGAACTGCGCACCGTCGCGGATCTGGCCGCGGCGGCCGACACGGCCGGTCCGGTGCACGAGCGGGTCTACGGCACCGGCGAAGCGATCGGTGACGTCCCGCTCGTGCCGATCGTGTGGGAGGCACTCGGCTGGGGAAGCGACCTCGGCCGCTTCTCCCAGGCCCGGTTGCTCGTCGCTCCGTCCGGGCTGACTGTGCCCACGTTGCAGACGGCCGTCACGGCGCTGCTGGATGTGCATCCGATGCTGCGATCTCGGTTCCGCGCCGGGGGTGCTCGTCCGACGTGGACGGTCCCGGCGGAGCGCGCGCCGGAGGTCCCCGCCATCGATGCACTGGTCCGGCGCGTCGACGCGACGCATCTCGGTGAGGCCGGCGTCGACGACCCGCGGTGGCAGGACCTGTTCGCTGCCGAACGGGAACGGGCCTATTCCTCGCTCGACCCGGAAGCGGGCGTGATGCTCCAGGTGGTGTGGTTCGATTTCGGGCCCCGGACCGCGGGTCGTGTCCTCGTCGCCGTTCACCACCTGGTCGTGGACGGGGTGTCGTGGCGGATCCTGGTCCCGGACCTGGCGGACGCGGTCGAGCAGGCCGCCGGTGGCGGAACCATTCGGCTCGCCGCCTCCGGTACCCCGTTCCGCGCCTGGGCCACCGGACTCGTGGAGGCGGCACGATCGGAGCGGGTCGTCGAGTCCTGGCCGGCCTGGGAACCCGCCCTGTCGACATCCGAGCCGTCCCTGGGAGAGCGTGGCCTCGATCCTTCCGTCGACACCGTGTCCGCGCTCCGCTCGGTCCGCGTGCGTGTCCCGGTCCCGGTGACCGAACGGGTGCTCGCCGGCGAGTCGATCAACGAGGCGCTGCTCACCGCGCTCGCTCTGGCAGTGGCGTCGGTGCGTGGCGGGGACACCGTGCGTGTCGAACTCGAGGGCCACGGTCGCGAGGAGGACGTGGTGCCGGGCGCCGACATCTCCCGCACGGTCGGATGGTTCACCTCTATGTTCCCGGTTGCCCTCGACCTCACCGGAATCGACATCGGCGACGCGCTCGAGGGCGGACCGGCCGCAGGTGACGCACTCGCCCGCGCCACCCGGTCGTTGCGCGCTCTGCCGGACAACGGGATCGGTTTCGGTGTGCTGCACCGCTTCAATCCGGAGTTCGCGGACCGGTTCGCCGGGTACCGCCGACCCGAGGTGGTGTTCAACTACCTCGGCCGGATGACGCTCGGCGAAGAGACCGGCGCCCCGTGGTCGGGTGCCCCCGAGGCGCCGGCACTCGGCGGGTCGGTGGATCCATCGACACCGCTCGATCACGTCCTGCACGTCGACGCGATCACCGAGGACACCGAGGACGGTCCCGTCCTGGACTGCGAATTCGCCGCGGCCACCGGAGTTGTCGGCGCCGGCACCCTCGAGTTGCTGTCACAGCGCTGGGTGCAGGCACTGACCGCCCTCACCGGTCGCCGATCCCGGGTCGCCTGAACGACTTTCGAACCGTCAGCAGAAGGAGACAGAACATGTTGGACCGCGCGACCATCTTCGCCGATACCGCCCGCATCCTGGAGGTGGAGCCGGACGAGCTCGACCCGGCCGTGAATCTGGTGGACCAGGGCCTCGATTCGGTGCGCCTGATGGCGCTGATCGAACAGTGGCGTGGCGCGGGCGCAGACATCGATTTCGTGTCGCTGGCATCCGAACCCGACCTCGAGCAGTGGTGCGCCCTGCTCGCCGGACAGTGAGCGGATCGCCGTGGCCTTCCTCGAGAAACTGACCATCGACCTCGATCCGATCCGGACCAGTCGCGAATTCCGGTACCTGTTCACCGCGCGGGTGGTGTCGCTGCTGGGGCTCGGGTTCCTCATCGTCGCGGTCCCGGTGCAGGTCTACCAGCTCACCGGATCCACCGCCCAGGTCGCGGCAGTGACCGCGGTCCTCGGAATCACCACGTTCGCCGCGACTTTCGTCGGCGGTGTCCTCGCGGACCGGTTCGACCGTCGCAACGTGATCGCCATTGCGCGGGGGACCGCGGCGGTGGCTTTCGCGCTGCTTGCCGTCAACGCCTACCTGCCCGAGCCACAGATGTGGGCGATCTACCTCATCTCCGTTGTCGACGGGGCGGCGGGCGGTATCTCGGCGACCGCCCTGATGGCCGTCACCCCCAGCCTGGTTCCGCGCGACAAGCTCGCGGCGGCCGGAGCCCTCATGGCGCTCACCGCAGATCTCGGCTCGATGGTCGGCCCGGCACTGGGTGGTGTCGTGATCGCCGCCGGTGGCGTGGGCCTGGCCTATGCGCTCGCCGCGTTCACCACCGTGATCACCACCTTCTGCATCACCCGGCTGCCACCGCTGCCGCCGGCGACGGTGTCCGTCGAATCACCGCTCAGATCGATCGCCGCGGGCTTCACGTACGCGTTCCGCAACCGGGTGATCGGCCAGGTGCTCGTCGTAGGTTTTGCCGCGATGCTGCTCACCGGCTGGGCCGTGCTGCTCCCGGCGTTCGCCGACCGCGTGCTCGGCGCGGGGCCGTCGGTGGTCGGGTTGCTCTATGCCGCGCCGGCTGTCGGTGCCGTCCTCGGTTCGCTCACGAGCGGCTGGACGGGTTCCGTCCGTCGGTCGGGCCTGGTCGTCTTCGTCCTCATGGCCGTCTCGGCCGCAGGGCTCGCCGGAGCGGGCGCGACCGGCGTGACCGCGGTGGTGCTGCTGGGCCTGGCAGCGTACGGATTCGGCGACTCGCTCGCCGATGTGATGCGGTATGCGACGGTGCAGCGCAACACGGCCGACGAGTACCGCGGGCGTATCGCCGCGGTGTGGTCTGCTCAGGTGACTGCGGGTACGTCGCTCGGTGCGATCGCCGCCGGTGTGATCGCGTCGGTGGTGCCGATGTCGGTGGCACTGACGGTGTACGGAGTCGCCGGTATCGTGCTCGTCGTCGTGATGTGGGCGTCGTTCCCGACGTTGCGGCGGTTCGTGGACGACGATCGGCTCGAACCTGTCTCCTGACCACGGTCGGCGTCCGGTGTAGCCGCAGACCCGGCCGTTCGATCGAACCGTCCACGTCCGGTGTGCAGAAACGCCGCTTATCGTGACCGCATGGGGTGGCACCGCCAGAATTCGGGTTTCCGGGGTCCGTCGTTGGGGTTTGCGCTGGGTTCACTGTTGTTCGCGATCGGGGCGGCCCCCGGCTACGCGACGACGGTCGGTGCCCATATCGGCAACCTCACCTACTTCGCCGGTTCGCTGTTCTTCACCGCGGCCGCGTTCGCCGAGTTCCGGTTCACCGGTCGGGTTACTCCCGGACCGTCGACGTCCCGTGTCAACCGGTACGACTGGTGGTCCGCCCTGACCCAGTTCGTCGGCACCGTGCTGTTCAACCTCAGTACAGGTGCCGCCGTGATCCGCAGTCTGTCGGCACCCGAACGAGACGAGTTCGTCTGGCAACCGGATATGTTCGGGTCGCTGTGTTTCCTCGTCTCGAGTGGACTGGCCGTCGTCGCGACGACCGATGTCGACGGCCTGTGGGATCCGCACGCCCGCAACTGGGCCAGCACGTGGCTGAATGCGGTCGGTTCGATCGCGTTCGGTGTCTCCGCGGTCGGATCGCTCGTCGTCCCGGCTACGCAACAACTCGAAAGCGCGACGGCCGCGAATCTCGGCACGCTGACTGGCGCGGTGTGTTTCCTCGTCGCTTCGCTGTTGATGCGTGCTCCCGACCCACCGCGGTCGCCGGTGGACGGCACGCCGCGGGGGCGACCCTCCCGTTCGTGAAGACTGTCGATTTCGAGCAAGCACCCGGCGTGATTTCCTCCCGTCCAGCCGAGTCTCGCCCGGCGCGCGCAAAAGTCGGTAAGAATGCGGTAATCGAACTCCGACCGTGGGAGGTGCCGTGAACCGATCCGTCGAGCGTCCGGACGACGAGTGGCCGAGTCTGCGTGTCGCCGACTGGGCCGCCACCCGCGACACCCTGCACATGTGGCTGCAGATCGTGGGCAAGATCCGGTTGGTCCACTCGCCGCCGGTCAACCACTGGTGGCACACGACGTTGTACGTCACGCCACGCGGCTTGGGTACCTCGTCGATTCCCTACCGCGGCGGTGTGTTCGATCTCGAATTCGATTTCTGCGAGCACAACCTCGGGATCCGTTCGAGCGACGGAGGCCGTAGCGCCGTCCCGCTCACGGCGCAGCCCGTGTCGGAGTTCTACTCGCGCACCTTCGGCGCCTTGGACGAACTGGGCATCGAGACCCGGATCCATGGTGCGCCCAACGAGGTCGACCCGGCGATCCCCTTCGCGCAGGACCACCAGCACAGCACGTACGACCCCGACGCGGCACACCTGTTCTGGCGGCAACTGCTCCGAGCCGACCGTGTCCTGCAGCAGTTCCGGGGCGAGTACCTGGGCAAGGTCAGCCCGGTTCACTTCTTCTGGGGAGCAATGGATCTGGCCTGCACCCGATTCTCGGGCCGCACCGCACCGCCACATCCCGGCGGAATTCCGCACTGCCCCGACGAGGTGATGACCGAGGCCTACTCGCACGAGCTGAGCAGCTGTGGGTTCTGGCCCGGCGGTGGAGACGAGGGCGCCTTCTACTCGTATGCCTACCCCGCTCCGGACGGCTACGCGGACCGTCCCGTGCGCCCGGATGCCGCGTACTACTCGTCCGAGCTCGGCGAGTTCGTGTTGCCCTACGAGGCGGTGCGCACGGCAGCCGACCCCGACGCGGAAGTGCTGGGTTTCCTCCGCAGCACCTACGACGCCGCAGCGGATCTCGGGAACTGGGATCGCGCGCACCTCGAGCGTTCGACCTAGCGGACGGCTCGGAAGCCGGCCCGTCGGCGCTGCCCACCGCCGGGGGCGGTCTCGTCAGAAGTGTGCGTTCCGGACGCCGTGCGCCCACAATTCGATCGCCGCGTAGCCGTCGCCGACTCCTTGCGTGTACGCCACCAGTGCACCGTAGAGGCGGCTGCCTTCCGCGGCCAGTTCGATGGTGCCCACCCAGTCGGCCGCACGCGCCATGACGTGCGCCGAGATGTCCGTGACGTCGCGCGTCGCGCCGGAGACCGCGGTGAACGATTCGTCCGCGATCCGGAACGTCTCGGTCACGCCCCGCCAGTAGTACTCGGCGTCCATTGCTGAACGCAGTGACTGATAGTCGGTCGTGTCCTGCATCGCCCTGGCATTCCGGAGCTGGTTCGCCGCATGCTCGGACGATCCCAGCGGGACGTATGTCATGTCGTCGACGGTCTCGTTGCCTGCACGTCTGGTCCTCACCGCAGAGATGGTGCCCGATCGCGCGGCAGAACGAAACATCCGGTCTGTAACGATCCGCGCGACCGGGGTGGGTCCTCAGTGAGCGTGCTGGTGATCGTGGTCGTGATCGTGGGGGAGGACCTCGTCGTGTTCGTCCTCGACCCGGTCGTGGTCGGCGGTCTTGCCGTAGCCGGTCTCCGTCATCCCGCGTCGCCAGTAGCCGATGACGAGCGTGGCCTTACGGTCGAATCCTGCCTCGTTCCGCAGCCACTTGCGCATCGCCAGCACGGTCTTCGACTCCGCCGACACCCACGCGAACTTCGTGACGTCACCCCCGGGGATCTCGATCGCGGTCGCGGCGTCGAACAGTTGATCGGTGGTGCCCGCGGGTGCGCCGTGGCGGTGGATCCAGCGGATCTCCACGCCGTCGGGATGGCGCAGGTCCTGCTGCTCGTGTTCGTCGGCCACCTCGATCAGGGCGACACCGGTGGCGTCTTCGCGCATGTGCTCGAGCATCCGCCCGATGGCGGGCAGGGCCGTCTCGTCACCGACGATCAGATACCAGTCGGCCTCACCGGCGGTCACTCCGCCCGCGCCCGCGGCAGCGATCACGTCCCCCGGGCGGGCATGTTCGGCCCAGCCGCTCGCGAGGCCCTCGTCGCCGTGCTTGACGAAATCGATGTCCATCTCGGCGGTCTCGGGGTCGAGGCGGCGGACCGTGTATGTGCGAACCTGCTGTTTCACGGTCGGATCGGGCCATGCGAGCCGCCCCCATCCGTTACGGGCCGGCACCTCGAGTCGACCGTTCGCGCGGGGAAACACCAACTTGATGTTCGGCACCCGGCCCGGGACGGAGGCATATTCGGCGACGCCGGGGCCGGCGAACGTGATCCGGCGCATGTGAGGCGTGATGTCCTCGACCCTCGCCACTTCGATGAGGACGGGGAGCATCCCGTATTCGTTGGTCATAGCGGACACCTTAGGGCACCCTGACCACATTCAGGCAGAGTCGGATTCCGATTGCCGGCGGTTCGGAATGAGTGCGACACAGAAGGTGAGGACGACCGCGCAGACGAGCACCGCTGTGAAGACGGGTGCGACGGACGCCGCAAGCTCCGCGGCGTCCGGGACGGATCGGCCGGTGGGCGCATCGGAACGGGACAGCGCGGTGTTCGCGAGCGCACCGAACACGGCGACACCCACGGCGCTTCCCAGTGCGCGGGCGAAGGCATTGGCACCGGTGACCACACCCCGCTCGGCCCACTCGACACTCGATTGTGCGGCGATGAGTGCGGGGCTCGCGATCAGGCCCATTCCGAGACCGATGAGCACGCAACAGCCTGCGACGTGCCACGGCGAGGATCCGATTCCGAGCCGGGTGAGCAGGACCGCCCCGGCCAGCAGCGGCACCGCACCGACCAGGCCGGTCAGCCGGAACCCGATCCGCAGATACAACCGGCCGGACTGCGACGCCGCTATGGGCCAGCCGATGGTCATCGTGGCGAGGGCGAATCCGGCGACCAGCGCGGACGTACCGAGAGCACCTTGCACGAACGACGGGATGTACGACGTCAACCCGAGTACGACCGCGCCGACGAGGGCCGAGACGGCGCTCGTGGTGATCAGGACCCGGCGGGTGAGAACCCACATCGGCAGGATCGGTTCGGCCGCGCGGGACTCGATCCATCCGAAGACCACCAGCAGGGCGATCCCACCGGCGAAGATGCCGATGCTCATGCCCGAGGACCACGCCCACGACTGGCCACCCTCGAGCAGGCCGAGGATCACGAGCGCCGCGCCCGCGGCGAGTGTCACTGCGCCCGCCCAGTCCACGCGACGCGCGCTGCCGGAGGGACGGTCCTCGTGGAAGTTGCGGACGATCACCCATGCAGCGATCGCGCACAGCGGCACGTTGATCCAGAAGATCCACCGCCACGACCAGAAGTCGGCGAAGACCCCGCCCAGGGCCGGACCCACGACCGCGGACATCCCCCACACACTGGCGAGATATCCCTGTGCCTTCGCGCGCTCGGCCACGGTGTAGATGTCACCGGCGACGGTCTGCGCCATGGGCAGCACGGCACCTGCACCGAGGCCCTGGACGGCGCGGAACGCGATGAGGGCGGGCATGCTCCACGCCAGCGCGCACAACACCGATCCCAGCGCGAAGACCCCGATGCCGAACAGCAGCACCGGCGTGCGGCCGAAGGTGTCCGACAACTTGCCGTACACCGGGACCAGCACCGCCTGCGTGAGCAGGTAGCTGGAGAACAGCCAGGGGAACTGGGTGAATCCGCCGAGGTCGGCGACGATCGTGGGCACCGCCGTCGCGAGGATCGTGCTCTCGAGCGCAACCAGGGAGGTCGCGAGCATCAAGGCGATGAGGATCGGCCCGCGCTCGGAGCGGAATCCGACATCCACCCGTGACGATGCAGTCATGACGCCCCTGTCCTGGCTCGAACACCGGTTCCGGACCATTGTCGTCGATGGGATATCCGCCACGGCGTTCGGTCCCCGTCCGCATCGCGCACTAGGGTGTCAGCGTGCGTCCTTCACTCGAGTCCTATCCCCACCTCGCCGGCGGCAAGGTCCGTGATCTGCATGTCGTCGACGACGAGCACCTGCTTCTCGTCGCCAGCGACCGGATCTCGGCCTACGACCACGTGCTCGACACGCCCATTCCCGACAAGGGCCGGGTCCTCACCGCGATGAGCGTGTTCTTCTTCGATCTGCTCGATGCGAACAACCACCTCGCCGGCGAACCCGACGACGAGCGCATCCCCGAAGAGGTGCTCGGCCGCGCGCTCGTGGTGAAGCGGCTCGAGATGGTGCCCGTCGAGTGCGTCGCGCGCGGTTTCCTCACCGGGTCCGGCCTGCTCGACTACCGCGCCACCGGCGCGGTGTGTGGCGTCGCGCTTCCCGAGGGTCTCGTGGAGGCGAGCATCCTGCCCGAACCGATCTTCACTCCGGCCACGAAGGCCGCGCTCGGTGATCACGACGAGAACATCACCTTCGACGAGGTGGTCGAGAAACTCGGTGTGAATCTTGCGATGAAGTTGCGTCAGGACACCCTCGACATCTACGGCCGCGCCGCGATGTACACCTCCGAGCGCGGCATCCTGCTCGCCGACACGAAGCTCGAGTTCGGCCTGGACAAGGCCGGCAATCTCGTTCTTGCCGACGAGGTGCTCACTCCCGATTCGTCGCGGTACTGGGATGCCGCCGAGTACGAGGAGGGCAAGGTGCAGCCGAGCTTCGACAAGCAGATCGTCCGTAACTGGCTCACCAGCGAGGAATCCGGCTGGGACCGCGCGTCCGACACTCCGCCGCCGGCGCTCCCGCAGTACATCGTCGACAAGACGCGTGCGCGGTATATCGAAGCCTACGAGCGTATTTCCGGGCTCTCCTTCGACGATTGGATCGGCTGAACGCAGATGACCTCCTCGAATTCGACCCCGCCGGTCGCCCAGAAGGTTCCGCACGAGCGTGTCCATCACGGCCACACGTTCGTCGACGACTACGAATGGTTGCGCGACAAGGAATCACCCGAGGTCGTCGCGTACCTCGAGGCCGAGAACGCGTGGACCGACGCGCAGACCGCGCACCTGGCGCCGTTGCGTGAGTCGATCTTCGAGGAGATCAAGTCCCGTACGCAGGAAACCGACATGTCGGTTCCCGCTCGTATGGGCAACTGGTGGTACTACGCACGGACCGTCGAGGGCAAGCAGTACGGCATCCAGTGCCGGGCCCCGATCACGGACGCGGACGACTGGACGCCGCCCGAGGTCACTCCCGGCGTCGACCTGCCGGGCGAACAGGTGCTGCTCGACGGAAACGTGGAAGCCGAAGGGCACGAGTTCTTCTCCATCGGCGCGTTCTCGATCAGCCAGGACGGCACGCTGCTGGCGTACTCGACCGATGTCGTCGGTGACGAGCGGTACACGCTGCGCTTCAAGAATCTCGAGACCGGTGAACTGCTCCCCGACGAAATCACCGGCACCGCACCGGGAGCCACATGGGCCCTCGATCACAGCCACGTCTTCTATCAGACGGTGGACGAGTCGTGGCGCCCCGACACCGTGTGGCGGCACAAACTCGGGACCCCGCGCGACGAGGACGTGAAGGTCTTCCACGAGCCCGACGAGCGGTACTGGGTGTCGATCGGCTCGACCCGCAGCGAGAAGTATCTCATGATCTGGGTCGGGTCCAAGATCACCACCGAGGGCTGGATTCTCGAATCCGATGATCCCACAGGTGAATTCAGAGTTCTCCTCCCGCGTCGTGAGGGTGTCGAGTACGGCGCCGAGCATGCGGTGATCGGCGGCCGGGACCGGCTGCTGATCATGCACAACGATGTCGACCCGGAGACGGGGGAGAAGGCCGAGAACTTCGTCCTCGCCGAAGCGCCGGTCGACGACCCGTCGTCGCTGCGCACCCTCATCGGGCACCGCCACGACGTGCGCCTCGAAGACGTCGAGGCGTTCGAGGGTCACCTGGTGCTCGGCTACCGGCGCGAGGCGCTCACCCGGATCGCGGTGTGGCCCCTCACCGACGACGGATACGGCGAACTCACCGAACTCGAGTTCGACGAGGAACTGTTCGCAGTCGGTCCGGGTGGCAATCCCGAGTGGAAGCAGCCCGTCCTGCGCCTCGGCTTCACCTCGTTCATCACCCCGACCCGTGTCTACGAGTACGTCGTGGCCACCGGCGAACTGCTGCTGCGCAAATCGCAGCCGGTGCTCGGCGATTTCGATCCGGCACGCTACGAACAGCGCCGCGAATGGGCCACCGCCGAGGACGGCACCAGGATTCCGCTGTCGATCGTGCAGCGCAAAGACCTGGCGGACGGGCCGGCTCCGACCTTGCTGTACGGCTACGGATCCTACGAAGCCAGCATCGATCCGGGATTCTCGGTAGCCCGACTGTCGTTGCTCGACCGCGGCATGGTGTTCGTGGTCGCGCACGTGCGCGGCGGCGGCGAGATGGGCCGGCACTGGTACGAGAACGGTAAGACCCTGACGAAGAAGAACACCTTCACCGACTTCGTCGCGTGCGCGCGGCATCTCGTCGACGAAGGTGTGACCGGCCCGGACCGGCTCGTGGCGGACGGCGGCAGCGCGGGCGGCCTGTTGATGGGTGCGGTCGCCAACATCGCTCCCGAACTGTTCGCGGGCATCCTCGCGAACGTGCCGTTCGTCGACCCGCTGACCTCCATCCTCGATCCGTCGCTGCCGTTGACGGTGATCGAGTGGGACGAGTGGGGCAACCCGCTCGACGATCCCGAGGTGTACGAGTACATGCGCTCCTACAGCCCGTACGAGAACGTCGGAGCCCACGACTATCCGGCGATCCTCGCGATCACCAGCATCAACGACACCCGCGTGCTGTACGTCGAACCCGCCAAGTGGGTCGCGAAGTTGCGAGCCACCAAGACCGGCGACTCGCAGTTGCTGCTCAAAACCGAAATGAGCGCGGGGCACGGTGGTGTCTCCGGTCGCTACGAGAAGTGGCGCGAAGTGGCTTTCGAGTTCGCGTGGGTGCTCGAGACGTCGGGTGCCTATCGCGCGGAGACCGCGCCGCGACCCGCCGGGTCGTAACCGGCGGGTTCGTGCGACTGCTGCCCGGTCAGCGGCGGAACAGGGACCGCAGCGTCCGAGCTGGGCTCGGCGCCGGAGCGGTGCCCTGACCGCAGGTGCAGCGGTCGCCGGCGGGTACGGATCGCATGACGGCGTCGACATGCTGTCCGCAGCCGCCCCATCCGGTCTTCCGGCAGTTCGGGCAGGTGACGGGGTAACACATGGGGTTCTCCTTCTTCGTTGTTGTCGGTCCGGCTCCGGCCGGAACGATCAGGCCGCGACGTGGCTCTCGGCCCACGCGTTGTAGCCGCCGGTGAGATCCGAGACGTTGTCGAAGCCGTGGGCGCGGAGCAACGACGCCGCCACGCTCGAGCGCCATCCACCGGCGCAGTGCACCACGATGGGCTTACCCGTCGGTACCTGCCCGAGCCGAGTGCGCAACTGTGCCAACGGGATCGGCACCGCACCGGGGATCGTGCCGAGTTCGCGCTCACCGGGGTTGCGGATGTCGACGAGGGTGACGGTGCCGGCGGCGAGCAGGGTGTCGAGTTCCTCGACGGAGGTGCGGGGTGCGGTCCGAACCAGTTCGGTCAGCTCGACCGGGAACATGCCGTCGGCGACGGCGAGATAGCCGATCGCGTTGTCCGATCCGATCCGGGCGAGGCGTACCGCCGCCTCCTGTTCCTCGCCGGGGTAGGTGATGAGCACGATCCTCTCGCCGACCTCGGCGACCATGCCACCGGTCTCGGCGAAGCGTCCGTCGAAACCGACGTTGACCGATCCGCGCAGGTGCCCGGCGGCGAAATCGTCGACGCTGCGTGCGTCGAGAACACGGGTGCCCGCGGTGAGCTCGGTCCGGACCTGAGCCGGAGTCAGCATCGGGATGGTGTGGTCCTGGGCGAGCAGCGGGTGGATCCGCTTGTTCATGGCGGCATCGGCCGAGAAGTACGACGGTGCGGCCGGCTGGCCCTCGGTGATCAGCGCGACGAAGTCGTCTTCGCTCATCGGCTGCACCGAGGGGTTGCTCACTCGCTGCTCTCCGATCGTGGAGGTCAGCTCGGTGGAGAGATTCTTTCCACAGGACGAACCGGCACCGTGGGCGGGCATGACCGTGACCTCGTCGGGCAGTGTCAGCAGTTTCTCGTGCACGGTACGGAACATCGCCCGGGCCAGGTCGCTCGTGGACCCGTCGCCGAGGTTGACCAGGTCCGGCCGGCCGACGTCGCCGATGAAGAGCGAGTCGCCGGTGAGTACTGCGGACGGTGCGGCGTCGGGACGCTCACGTACGACCACCGAGATCGATTCCCAGGTGTGCCCCGGGGTGGAGAGGATCTCCAGGTGGACTTCGCCGAGGGAAAGTTGCTCCCCGTCCCGTAGGCGGCGAATGGGGTAGTCGGTCTCGGCCGCTTCGCCGAAACCGATCCATGCGCCGGTCGCGTCCACCAGTTCGAGGTGTCCGGAGACGAAGTCCGCGTGGAAGTGGGTGTTGATCACGCCTTCGATGGTGAGGTTGTGCTTCGCGGCGTCGTCGAGATAGTCGCCGATATCGCGGCGCGGATCGACCACGATCGCCCGGCCGGTGCTCTCGTCGCCGATCAGGTACGACGCGTGGGACAGGCACTCGATGTAGTACTGCTCGAGAATCATGGGTTCCTCCGTTGCTGATTCCGGGTCTGTGGACAGCGTGGCATATACCCCCTAGGGTATGTCAAGTACCCCCCGGGGTATCGTGCTGCACAGAGTTTCGTCTCCGGCTCCGCATGGGGAACCGCGGAGTGCCGGGGAAGCTCCCGCAGCAGATCATGGTTTTAGATACCCCTAGGGGTATGTGTACGATGAGTTCCCAGAATACCCCATGGGGTAATTACGTCGCCTAGTGCGCACACAACCCAGAATCGAAAGGCCCTCCTTATGACCACGTCCGGTCCCGCCACCCTCGACCCGAGCGCGCTCCACGAACTGATCGGCGCCGATGCGAACGTGCGTGTCGTCGACGTCCGCACCCCCGGCGAATTCGAGTCCCTGCACATCGCGGGCGCCTACAACGTGCCCCTCGACCTGCTGCGCGAGCACCGCGACGAGTTCCTCGCCCACCTCGACGAGAGCATCGTCCTGGTGTGCCGGTCCGGGCAGCGTGCGACGCACGCCGAGGAGACCCTGCGCGAGGCGGGGCTGCTCAACGTGCACATCCTCGAGGGCGGGATGACGAGTTGGGAAGGACAGGGTCTGCCGGTCGTTCGCGGTGCCGCACGCTGGGAACTCGAACGCCAGGTTCGTCTGCTCGCGGGCTCGCTGGTGCTGGGCTCGGTCCTGGGCAGTGTCGCCGTGCCCAAGCTCAAGTGGCTCGCCGCCGGCATCGGTGGCGGTCTGAGCTTTGCGGCACTGTCGAATACGTGCGCGATGGGCATGATGCTGTCGAAGCTGCCCTACAACCGCGGCGCCACCTGTGATCCGCAGACGATCGTGGCACAGTTGACCGCTTCCAGCGGCACTGCAGCCGAAGGGAACTGATCGTGATCGCGCTGACCGTGTCACTGGCGGTCCTTGTCGGCGTCACCCTCGGGTTGCTCGGCGGCGGAGGATCCATCCTGACCGTCCCTCTGCTCGCCTACGTCGCGGGCATGGACGCCAAGGAAGCGATCGCCACCTCCCTGCTCGTAGTCGGTGTCACGAGCGCGGTCGGCGCGATCTCCCACGCGCGGGCGGGCCGCGTGCAGTGGCGCACCGGCATCCTGTTCGGTGCGGCGGGCATGGTCGGTGCCTACGCCGGTGGCCTGTTCTCGCGCTTCATTCCCGGCGGCATCCTGCTGCTCGCGTTCGCGGCCATGATGATCGCCACCGCGGTCGCGATGCTGCGCGGCCGCAAGAACAAGGCAGCAACCGGAAGTGCTGTTCCCGCTATGCCGGTCGGGAAGATTCTGCTCGACGGCGTGGTCGTCGGGTTGGTCACCGGCCTGGTCGGTGCCGGTGGTGGTTTCCTCGTCGTGCCCGCGCTCGCGCTCCTCGGCGGACTGCCCATGCCCATCGCCGTGGGTACCTCACTCATCGTGATCGCCATGAAATCCTTCGCGGGGCTCGGTGGCTACCTCTCGTCCGTGCAGATCGACTGGCGCCTGGCGGCGATGGTGACCGGCGCCGCGGTGGTCGGCAGCCTGATCGGTGGCCGGCTCACCTCGAAGATCGATCCGGATACGCTGCGTAAGGGCTTCGGGTGGTTCGTTCTGCTGATGTCCTCCGTCATCATTGCGCAGGAACTGCATCCCGCTGTGGGAGGCGCGGTCGCGGTCCTCACGCTGGTTGCCGCCGGCACCGCCTATGCGTGCACACGCACCTCCCGCTGTCCGCTGCGGCGATGGCGTCAGCTTTCCGTCGCCGCCGGGTGACGCGAGAGGATGCGCCTCCGCATCACCCGGCGGTCCCGATCGGGCCGTCGAGCTGTGAGACGACGGGGGCGATACCCCAGGGGGTACGATTACAAGACATTCGCGAAAGGAATCGACATGGTCGGCGACGACGAAAGCATCACCCAGGTCCTCAATCGGTTGCGCCGTGCTCAGGGGCAGCTCGCCGGAGTGATCGCGATGATCGAGCAGGGCCGTGACTGCAAGGACGTCGTCACGCAGCTCGCCGCGGTCTCCAAAGCACTCGACCGTGCCGGCTTCAAGATTGTCGCCAGCGGCCTGCGGGAGTGCATGACCGATTCGGGTGACGGAAACAAGGAGCCGATGACCGAGGCGCAACTCGAGAAGCTGTTTCTTGCTCTCGCCTGAGTGCATCGACGACGCTGCCGTCCCGGGCGGGGCCGCCGTCCCGAACGGTCCGGTGCGGGCACGCTAGCTTGTAAGCATGACCACCGACCTCCAGAACATCTCGATCAACACCCTCTCGGGTGAGCCCACCAGCCTCGCGGCGTTCGAGGGGCACGCGCTGCTCGTCGTCAACGTCGCGTCCAAGTGCGGACTGACCCCGCAGTACGGCGCACTCGAGCAGCTCGCGAACGACTACGCCGACCGCGGCCTCATCGTGATCGGCGTGCCGTGCAACCAGTTCATGGGACAGGAACCGGGAACGGCCGAGGAGATTCAGGAATTCTGCTCGGCCACCTACGGTGTGACCTTCCCGCTGCTGGAGAAGATCGAGGTCAACGGCGACAGCCGCCATCCGCTGTATGCCGAACTCACCAAGCACGCCGATGCGTCCGGTGAAGCCGGTGACATCCAGTGGAACTTCGAGAAGTTCCTGATCGCCCCGGACGGTACCGTCGTCGATCGTTTCCGTCCCCGCACCGAACCCGACGCCCCCGAGGTCATCGAGGCCATCGAAGCAGTCGTGCCGGCCTGACGATCATGTTCACCGCTCGAGCGCGCGAGGCGCTGTACGACATCATCCGCATGCGCCGCGACGTCCGCGCCGAGTTCAGCGGGGAGGCGATTCGCGAGGACGCGCTGCACCGGGTTCTCGCCGCTGCCCACCACGCACCGAGCGTGGGTAATACGCAGCCGTGGGATTTCGTGGTGGTCCGTGATCCGGAGCGCCTTGACGCTTTCGCCGAGCACGTCGCCGGATGCCGGAAGGCGTTCGCGGATTCACTGCCCGAGGACAAGCGGCGGACCTTCGACCCCATCAAGGTCGAGGGCATCGCCGAATCGCGTACCGGCATCGTCGTCACCTACGACCCGTCGCGCGGCGGCAAGCACATCCTCGGGCGGCATACCGTCGACGAATCCGGCTTGTTCTCAGCGGTTCTCGCCATCCAGAACCTCTGGCTCGCGGCTACGGCGGAGGGCCTGGGCGTCGGGTGGGTCTCGTTCTACGAAGAAGAATTCCTCCGCGACTTCGTCGGAGTCGAGGACCCCGTCCGACCGATCGCCTGGCTGTGCCTCGGTCCCGTGACACGCCTGCAGGAGGTTCCGGACCTCGAGCGGTTCGGCTGGAGACAGGGCCGCCCCCTCGGTGATGCCGTGCACTTCGAATCCTGGGGGAAGCACGACGAGGGACTGAACGGCGCGAGACTGCCGGAACGTCGCGACGCCGACGTGTGATCGCCCCGCAGTCGTCGTTCGAGCGACGACTCGCGTCGGTCTATCGCCGGCCGGCTTCCTCGAAGGGGCGCGTCACCGTCTGAGGAGTTGCGTGGGCGACTGTTTGTCCCGAGCCGTGCGTTCGCTCGGTACTGTTTGCGGCATGGACGCAGATGTGATCGTGGTGGGGGCGGGCCTTGCGGGACTCGTGGCGACGGGAGAACTCGTCGACGCAGGCCGGAAGGTGATCCTGGTGGACCAGGAGAATGCGAACAACCTCGGGGGACAGGCATTCTGGTCGTTCGGCGGACTGTTCTTCGTCGACAGTCCCGAGCAACGGCGTCTCGGTATCGAGGACTCGTACGAACTGGCCCTCCAGGACTGGATGGGCACGGCGGGCTTCGACCGCGAGGTCGACGACCGCTGGCCACGCCGGTGGGCGCAGGCGTACGTCGAATTCGCGACGGGGGAGAAGCACGCGTGGCTCAAGCAGCGCGGGCTGAAGATCTTCCCGATGGTCAACTGGGCCGAACGTGGCGGTTACGACGCTGCGGGACATGGCAATTCGGTTCCCCGTTTCCACATCACGTGGGGCACGGGACCGGCTCTCGTCGAGATCTTCGCTCGTAAGGTCCGGGAGGGCGTCGACCGGGGACTGGTCACGCTGAAGCACCGGCACCAGGTCGACGACCTGGTGATCACCGACGGAGCGGTGACAGGGGTGCGAGGCACCGTGCTCGAGCCGACCGACGCCGCTCGCGGTGTCGCTTCGTCGCGGGTGGGAGTCGGTGAATTCGAGTTCGCTGCCGGAGCCGTGATCGTCACTTCGGGCGGTATCGGCGGCAACTTCGAACTCGTGAAGAAGAACTGGCCCCAGCGTCTGGGCGAGCCGCCGAAGCGGATGCTCACCGGTGTTCCCGCGCACGTCGACGGGCGGATGCTCGAGATCACCGAGAACGCCGGTGGCAACATCGTCAACCGCGACCGGATGTGGCACTACACCGAGGGCATCACGAACTTCGACCCCGTGTGGCCGAACCACGGCATCCGGATTCTGCCCGGACCGTCGTCGCTCTGGCTCGACGCCACCGGCACTCGCCTGCCGGTTCCGCTGTTCCCCGGTTTCGACACCCTCGGCACTCTCGAGCACATCGCGCGCACCGGGCACGACCACACCTGGTTCCTCCTGGACCAGAAGATCATCGAGAAGGAGTTCAGTCTCTCCGGATCGGAGCAGAATCCCGACCTCACCGGCCGGGATGTCCGCTTGCTCCTGCAGCGCATCCGGTCGGGTGCGCCCGGACCGGTGGATGCGTTCATGCGGCGTGGCGTCGACTTCGTCGTCCGCGACAACCTCGCCGACCTCGTCGCCGGAATGAACGAGCTGACGCCTGATACGCCGCTCGACTACGAGCGGGTGCGTTCGGTCGTCGAGTCGCGGGACCGGGAGATGACGAACAAGTTCACGAAGGACCTGCAGGTCGTCGCGATGCGTGCGGCCCGCACCTACAAGCCGGATCGCATCGCCCGCATTGCGTCGCCGCACCGGATCCTCGACCCGAAGGCCGGCCCCCTGGTCGCGGTCAAACTGCATCTCCTCACCCGTAAGACGCTGGGAGGCCTCGAAACCGACCTGTCGTCGAGGGTGTTGCGTGCGGACGGCTCGGTGTTCGACGGGCTGTACGCGGCAGGCGAGGTCGCGGGCTTCGGAGGCGGTGGCGTACACGGCTACCGCTCGCTGGAAGGCACGTTCCTCGGCGGATGCATCTTCTCCGGCCGCGCCGCCGGGCGGGCGGCGGCGCGGTAAACCCCCTCGGCGGCGCCGGGTGCGGATCAGACTTCGACGTCGTCCTCGTACGGCAGTACCCGGAACTCGGTGCCGTCGGAGGCCATGTCGGAGTACCGGCCGTAGAAGATACCGTTCGCCTGATCGGTGATGATGCCCTGGTGGATCGGCACCGCCACCCGGGGATTCACGGCACGCAGGTAGTCCACGGCTTCCCAGATCTTGAGCCACGGCGCCGCTGCCGGGAGTGCGAGTACGTCCACCTTCTCGGACGGGATGTACAGCGAGTCTCCCGGGTGCATCAGGCGTGCCGGGTTCTCCGCGTCTCCGACGAGGAACGCGGTGTTGTCGATAACCGCAAGGTCGGGGTGGATCACCGCGTGGCGGCCGCCGGTGCCCCGGATCGTCACGTCGCCGACCGTGAACCGGTCGCCGGGCCGCACCGCCGACCAGTCGCCCTCGAGAAGTTCCGCGGACTGCGGATCCGAGAACAGGGCAGCGCCGGGGTTGGCGTCGAGAAGCGCCGGGAGGCGGGCGGGGTCGGCGTGGTCCGGGTGCTGATGGGTGACCAGAATCGCGTCGAGGCCGGTGATCCCCTCGAATCCGTGCGAGAAATTGCCCGGGTCGAAGAGGATCTTCTGCCCGAGGTGTTCCACGAGGATGCAGGAGTGGCCGAAGTGGGTCAGTCGCATGCCTCCGAGTATGCCGTCCGCAGTATCGGTCGCGAGCCGGATCTCCGGTGCGTGCGCGAGCCCGATGGTACGTTGCGTAGTCAACTAATCGGTGCACATGCACGACGGATCGCCGACCGGCCCGAGGAGCGGACATGACCGAAACCCGAGAGCCCCGCGTTCTGATCGACAAACAGACCCGGCCTGTCTACCGGGCACAGGTCGCCGTCGCCGGCGCGGTGCGCGAGGCCGTCGCGGAGGCGGGGCTCGAGCGGTCCCTCGTCGAACTCGTCAACATCCGGGTCTCGCAGATCAACGGTTGCGCCTACTGTCTCGACATTCACGTCCGCGAGGCGCTGAAGGCAGGCGTGTCGACGACGCAGCTCGCGGTGTTGTCGGTGTGGCGGGACACCGAGCTGTTCACCGATGTCGAGCGGGCGGCGCTCACCCTCGCCGAATCGGTGACAGTGCTGCCCTCGAGCTACGAGCAGGACCGCGACTACGCGGAGGCCCGAGCGCACCTCACCGACGACCAGCTCTCAGCCGTCGCATGGGTGGCCATCACCATGAACGCGTTCAACCGCATCTCGATCGTCAGCCGCCACGCCCCGCGCTCCGAGTCGGAAGGATCGTGACACGTGCCCGACTACCGGCAATCCCTCGAATTCGGCAGCTTCCTCACACCGTCCGCCGGTGACCCGGCCCGGGTGGTGGATCTCGCTCTCGTGTCCGAACGCGCCGGGCTCGATCTGGTGACGATCCAGGATCACCCCTACCAGTCGCGTTTTCTCGATACCTGGACCTTGCTCAGCTGGATCGCGGCCCGGACGACGACCGTCACCGTCGCGCCGAACGTGGCGAACCTTCCCCTGCGCGGACCGGTGATCCTCGCACGCAGCGCCGCGTCACTGGACCGGCTCAGCGGCGGCCGCGTCGAACTCGGACTCGGCTCGGGTGCGTTCTGGGATGCGGTGGCGGCCAACGGAGGTCCGCGCCGAAGCGCCGGGCAGGCGGTGACGGCGCTGGCCGATGCGATCGCGGTGATTCGGGCGCTGTGGTCCGACGAGAAGGGCGGGGCGAAGGTCGACGGCGAGTATTACTCGCTGTCCGGTGCGAAACGCGGCCCTGCTCCCGCACACGATCTCGGAATCTGGGTCGGCGCCTACGGCACCCGCATGCTCGGACTGACCGGGCGACTTGCCGACGGCTGGCTGCCGAGTTCGTTCGCCGCCGGGCCCGACATCCTGGGAGAGATGAGTGCGCGGGTCGACGACGCCGCTCGGGAGGCCGGGCGCGAACCCGCGCAGATCCGCCGCCTGTACAACGTCACCGGCACCTTCGCCGATGTTGCCGACGGTTCGTTTCTGCACGGTCCGGCGGAGGTGTGGGCCGAGCAGCTCGCCGAGCTGACTCTGCAGCACGGCACGAGCACGTTCGTTCTCGCGAGCGACGCCTCGACGGACCTCGAACGCTTCGCAGCCGAGGTCGCGCCGCGGGTGCGCGAACTCGTTGCTGCCGAACGCGGCGAATGGGAGTCGGCGATATCGCGATAGCGATGGTGTGCGAGATCGGAAGATCTCGCACACCACCACCGTCGCCCGGGGGTCAGCGGGGTGCGAACCTGCGCAGGCGCAGACTGTTGCTGACCACGAACACCGAGCTGAATGCCATTGCCGCACCCGCGATCAGCGGGTTGAGCAGCCCCAGCGCGGCGAGCGGCAGCGCCGCGACGTTGTAGGCGAACGCCCAGAACAAATTGCCCTTGATGGTGCGCAGCGTTGCCCGCGCGAGGCGGATGGCGTCGGGGGCGGCCCGTAGATCGCCTCGAACCAGGGTCAGATCCGACGCCTCGATGGCGACGTCCGTTCCCGTGCCCATCGCCAGCCCGAGGTCGGCCTGGGCCAGCGCTGCCGCGTCGTTGACGCCGTCGCCGACCATTGCGACGACCCTGCCCTCGGACTGGAGACGCTCGATCACCTGAACCTTGTCGGCGGGCATCACTTCCGCGATGACCTCGTCGATGCCGACCTGCTTCGCGACCGCCTCGGCCGCGCCGCGGTTGTCACCCGTGAGCAGCACGGGACGAAGACCCAGGTCGCGGAGTCCGGACACGGCGGCACGGGAACCGTCCTTGACCGTGTCGGACACCACGACGACCGCACGGACCGCACCGTCCCAGGCCACCCAGATCGGCGTCCGGCCTTCGGATTCGGCCGCCTCGGCTTCTCGCGGGAGGCCGGGTGCCGGTGTGAGCGACCATTCGTCGCGCAGCCAGGACAACCGCCCGGCGAGCACGGCACGTCCGTCGACCACACCGGAAACCCCGCGTCCGCCGTGGTTTTCGAAACTCTCCACACCGGACAGCGGGCGCGTCTGTGCGGCGTGGTCGGCGATCGCCCGCGCGATCGGATGCTCGGATGCGTGTTCGAGCGACCCCGCGAGATGCAGTACTTCGTCGGCGGATTCGTCCGGCGCCACATGAACGGAGGCGACGGTCATCTCGCCTGTGGTGACGGTTCCGGTCTTGTCGAGTACGACGGTGTCGACGCGGCGCGTGGATTCGAGGATCTGCGGGCCCTTGATGAGGATGCCGAGTTGCGCTCCGCGGCCTGTGCCGACGAGCAGCGCTGTGGGAGTCGCGAGACCCAGCGCGCACGGGCACGCGATGATCAGCACCGCGACCGCCGACGTGAAGGCAGCCGAGACGGGATCGTCGGTGAACAGCAGCCACGCGGCGAGGGTGAGCAGCGACAGCCCGATCACGATCGGGACGAACACCGCGGAAATCCGGTCGGCGAGGCGCTGGACCTCGGCCTTCCCGTTCTGTGCGTCCTCGACGAGGCGCGCCATCTGGGCGAGTTGGGTGTCGGAGCCGATGCGGGTCGCCCGGACGGTGAGGCGACCGCCGGCGTTGACGGTCGCACCGACCACGGCGTCGCCGGGCGCGACCTCCACGGGCATCGACTCACCGGTCAGCATCGACTCGTCGACGGCCGACGAACCCGATTCGACGACGCCGTCCGTCGCGATCTTCTCGCCGGGACGCACCACGAACACGTCACCGACGGCGAGCTGGTCGACCGGGATGCGGGTTTCGGTGCCGCCACGCAGCACCGCGACGTCTTTGGCTCCCATGTCGAGCAGCGCCCGCAGGGCGGCGCCGGAGCGGCGCTTCGCCCGGGCCTCGAACCAGCGACCCGCGGTGATGAAGGTGGTGACGGCCGCGGCGACCTCCAGGTAGATGTGCTCCTCACCGCCGCCCGAGGCGAACAATTCGAAGGTCATCTTCATGCCTGGCATACCGGCGTGGGTGAAGAACAGCGCCCACAGCGACCACAGGTATGCAGCGGTGACACCGACGGAGATGAGGGTGTCCATCGTCGCGGCACCGTGCCGCAGGTTGGTCCAGGCCGCGCGGTGGAAGGGCAGGGCGCCCCACACGACGACCGGTGACGCGAGGGTCAGGCACAGCCACTGCCAGTTGTCGAACTGCAGGGCCGGGATCATCGACAGCGCGACCACGGGGACGGTGAGCAGGGCCGACACCGTCAGGCGCTGTTTCCATTGCGCGGCTTCGTCGGATTCGGGTCCGCTGTCCTCGCCGGCAGCGTTCTGCGTCCGGGGAGGTGCGGGCAGTGCTGCGGTGTAACCGGTGGCTTCGACGGTCGCGACGAGGTCTTCGGGCGTGATGTCGCCGCTGTAGCTGACCTTCGCCTTTTCGGTCGCATAGTTGACCGACGCGGTGACGCCGTCCATCCGGTTGAGCTTCTTCTCGACGCGCGCGGCGCAGGAGGCGCACGTCATCCCACCGATGGTGAGTTCGACGTCACGCGTCGTGTCAGCGGTCGTCATGTGGATACTCCTTCGATGTCGTCCCTCCTTTATACCCCTAGGGGGTATGTGTCCGCTACTCACTGGGGGCGGTGGCCGGCGGGGCAGCGGCCGGTTCCGGCTCGAGCGGCCTGAGCCGGTAAACTTCGATGGGTCCGGTGTCCGTTCCCGGGCGCCAGCACTACTACCGAGGAGCAGCACGTGGCGCGTGTCGTCGTCGAAGTCATGCCCAAGGCCGAGATTCTCGACCCTCAGGGTCAGGCCATTGCCGGGGCGTTGTCGCGGCTGGGCTTCGCGGGCGTGACCGACGTCCGCCAGGGAAAGCGATTCGAACTCGAGGTCGACGGCAGCGTCGACGACGCCCAGGTGGAGAAGATCGCCGAAGCGCTCCTCGCCAACACCGTGATCGAGGACTGGGCGGTTCGCCGGATCGACGGTGACGCATGAGCGCACGCATCGGGGTCATCACGTTCCCCGGCACGCTCGACGATATCGACGCAGCCCGGGCGGTGAAGCTTGCCGGCGGCGAGGCCGTGAGCCTGTGGCACGGTGACGCCGACCTCAAGGGTGTCGACGCGGTCGTCGTGCCCGGTGGGTTCTCGTACGGCGACTACCTGCGGTGCGGCGCCATTGCGCGGTTCGCTCCGGTGATGACCAAGGTCGTCGAGGCGGCGCGCGGCGGAATGCCGGTGCTCGGCATCTGCAACGGCTTTCAGGTGCTCGCGGAAGCGGGCTTGCTGCCCGGCGCGCTGACCCGCAACGCAGGTCTGCACTTCGTGTGCCGCGACCAGTGGCTGAAGGTCGAATCGAACTCCACCGCGTGGACGTCGCGCTACGAGCAGGGTGCCGAGATCCTGGTACCGCTCAAGTCCGGCGAGGGCCGTTACCAGGCCTCGCAGGAAGTGCTCGACGAACTCGAGGGCGAAGGCCGTGTCGTGTTCCGCTACGTGGGCGAGAACCCGAACGGATCCCAGCGAGGCATCGCGGGCATCGCGTCGGCGAACGGCCGGATCGTCGGCCTGATGCCGCACCCCGAGCACGCCACTGAGGCGCTCACCGGCCCCAGCGACGACGGGCTCGGCATCTTCTACAGCGCGCTCGACGCGGTGGTCAACGCCTGATCTCCTGACGCACCGAAACCCCCGCCGTCCGATGGACGGCGGGGGTTTTTCGTTGGTCCGTCCATTCTTTGCAGTCGTTTTAACGCCGAAATACCCATCCTCACCTGCGGTGGAAAAGTTTCACTAGACATACGTCTACCCAAAATGTCATGCTCTGCATCACCGGTGGCGGAGGCCGAGTGAGCCAGCTACCGCACATTCCCGAGGAGATTCGTATGCAGTTCCAGGACAAGGTCGTTTTCATCACCGGTGCCGCGTCAGGCATGGGTCTTGCCACCGCGCAGGCATTCGCCGACCAGGGCGCCGTCGTCTACGGCGCGGACATCTCCGCCGACAACCTCGCTCGCGACTTCGCGGCGCTCCGGGGAGCCCACGCCGTTCCCCTCGACATCGCCGACAGTGCCGCCGTGCGCGAAGCCTTCGCCACCGTCGAGCGTGAGCACGGCCGACTCGACGTGCTCGTCAACGCGGCTGGCGTCAACGCGCCCAACAAGGCTGCGCTCGACGCCCTCAACGCCGAGAACTACAAGGGCTTCGAGGCGATGAAGGAAGGCCGGCAGCACAACCCTGAGTTCTACGAAACCATCACCGACGAGGACTTCGACCGCGTCCTGAAGATCAACCTGTACGGCCCCTTCTACACGATGCGTTCCGCTGTGCCGCTGCTCAAGAAGGCAGGCGGCGGCGCGATCATCAACTTCTCCTCGGCCGCCGCGCTGATGTCGGTGGCGATGCCCGCGTACTACCCGGCGTCCAAAGCCGGTGTGCTCGGCCTGACCCGGGAGGCTGCCACCGAACTGGCTCCCTTCAACATCCGCGTCAACTCCCTTGCGCCCGGGGCCGTCGACACGCCGCTGTTCCGCCAGAGCGACGAGGAGTTCTCCGACTTCCTCATCTCGATGCAGCCGATCAAGCGGCCCGCGACCCCCGAGGAGATCGCCAAGACCGTGCTGTTCCTTGCGGGTGCCGAGGGCTCCTACTACACCGGGCAGACGTTCTCGCCGTCCGGCGGATTGGTCATGTAACCCACCGCTGATCCCCGCCGCACCGAGAGAAACAGGACCGACACCATGCCCGCTCTGGACCCCACCGCACTCACCCGGCTCACCGACGAGATCCGCCGCGACATCGACCACGGCGACTACGACGGCGTCAACATCATCGTCGCGCGTCACGGCGACATCGCCCTGAACGAAACCCTCGGCTACGCCGAACGCGCCACCGAGACCGCGCTGCGGCCGGACAACGTCTTCCGCATCCTGTCGATGTCGAAGGCGTTCACCAACACGCTCGCGTACCGCGCACTCGGCGAAGGCAAGCTCGCACTGTCGACGCGGGTCGTCGACATCATCCCCGAGTTCTTCGGCACCGATGTCTTCCGCTCGGTGCGCAAGGACCGCATCAACCTCCACCACCTCCTCACACACCGCTCGGGAATGCCCGCCACCCCGAATCCCGGCCTCGGACCGGACCGCTTCGGGGTACTCGCCGACGTGATCGACGCGCTGTGCTCCGTGGACGTCGTCAACGAACCCGGGACCACCCTCAACTACGCGCCGTCGATCAACCACGCCCTCATGGGTGAAATGGTCCGTCGCGCATACGGTTACGACCACTTCCGGGACCTCGCGCGCGATCTCGTCTTCGAGCCGCTCGGGATGACGCGGACGGCGTTCGGCATGCCCGCAGCCTGGCGCGCGGACGCGGTGCCGCTCAAGGCATACGTACCCGACAACGGCTGGCTGTCGCCGGCCGACATCGAAAACCTCAACGACACCATCACCGAGGCCGCGGAGATCCCGTGGGTCGGTGCCGTCAGTACCGCGGAGGACATCTTCGCCTTCGCCGAGATGTTCCGCCGCAAGGGCGAAGTGAACGGACAGCACCTCGTCGCTCCCGTGGTCGTCGACCAGGCCACGACCCTGCAGACCGGCGACATGCCCAACGACCTGTATGCGGGCATCGCCGCGAGTCGCGGATGGGAAACCCCGCCCGGCAACTTCGGACTCGGATTCTCCTTGTCCGGCACGGGTCCCCACGCATCGTTCTTCGGACCCTTCACCTCCCCCCGCACCTTCGGCAACTACGGTGCCGGGTCGTCCCTGTTCTGGGTCGACCCCGAACTCGACATGACGTTCGTATTCCTGTCGGCCGGCTGCATGGACGAAGGCGACAACGTCGCCCGATTCCAGAAGCTCTCCACCATGGCCGCCGCGGCCGCCCTCTGACTCCTCCGGGAAGACCTGACATGACCCTCACGCCTGAAGCTCCCTCCGCTTCCCGGTGCCCTGTAGCGCACGGTTTCGACGCACTGAGCGACGACTACTTCACCGACCCCGCAGCACATTTCGCGAAGTTCCGGGACGAGACGCCCGTGTTCTTCTACCCGTACCTCAACGCGTGGATCGTCAACCGCCGCGAAGACGTCGAGACCGTGCTCGCCGACTGGCAGCGGTTCACCTCCGGCGGCAACAGCGGCACCATCGACGTCCCCGAACAGTTCCGGGCAATCGTGCCACCGGACCTGATCACGCAGATGCTGGTGGGCTCCGATCCGCCGAGCCACACCGACCACCGGTTCGTCGCGCAGCGCGGGTTCACCAAAGAACGCATGGAGGCGCTGCAGCCCGAGATCGAGGCGCGCGCACACCGCGTCGTCGACGGCTTCGAGGCACGCGGCTCCGGCAACCTCGTGACGGACTACGCGCTCGAACTCACCACGCAGACGATCATGGCGCACATGGGTCTCGGGTACGAGCACGACGCGATGATGCGCCAACTCCGGGACGACTTCGCGATGATCCTCGCGTCGGCTGCCGAACCGATGGCCGAGCCGATGCGGACGCAGGTGTGGCAGCGCTACATCGATGCGACCCTCGTACTGCGCCGCATCATCGACGAGCGTCGTGAGAACCCCGGCACCGATCTGATCTCCGATATGGCGATCGTGAACGACAAAGACGGCAACCGGATGCTGTCGGCGGCCCAGATCGCCGTGCATCTCACCGAATTCGCGATGGCCGGCGTCGATTCGACCACCCAGGCGGTCTCGAACGCGGTGCTGTTCCTCGCGCGGAACCCGGAAACCCTCGCCGAGGCGATCGAGGATCCCGCACTCTGGCAGCGAGTGTTCGAGGAGACCGTGCGACGCAGGCCGTCGTCACCGTTCGCCGCGCGCCAGGCGCAGCAGGACATCGAACTGGGCGGCGCGCACATCCGGAAGGGCGACATGGTGTGGCTGGCGCTGGCCAGCGCCAACACCGACCCGGCGCGGTGCCCGCACCCGTTCGAGTTCGACATCCACCGCCCCGAACCCGAGAACCACCTCGCGTTCACCCAGGGCCGGCACACCTGCCTCGGCCAGGCACTCGCCCGGGTCCAGGGCGCGACGGCACTGCAGGTGCTCTTCGAACGGCTCTCGTCGTTGCGTCCCGCGGCGGAGGTTCCCCTCGACTTCCTGCCGATCGCGCTGCTTCCGGTGCGCCGGACCCTGCCGGTGACCTGGGATGTCGCCGACATCGAGCGAGCGAAAACCAAGACCGCCCGGCACATGGAACTCACGGTGCTCGAGCGCCGCGACGAATCCGACGGGGTGGTGTCGCTGACCCTCGGCCACCCCGACGGCGGCGCGCTGCCCACGTGGAAGCCGGGCGCGCACATCGAAGTTCGGCTCGGCGACGGCGACGACGCCCTGCTGCGGCAGTACTCGCTGTCGTCGTCTCCGCAGGACAGCACACGCTGGCGGATCGGTGTGCTCCGCGAACCGGATTCGCGCGGTGGATCGCAGTACGTACACGACCGGCTGCGGGACGGCGCGACCGTCACGGTCGGCTTCCCCCGCAACAACTTCCGTCTCCGCCCGGCTGCGCGGTACGTCTTCGTGGCCGGGGGGATCGGCATCACCCCGATCCTGCCGATGATCGCGCAGGCCGAGGCCGACGGTGCCCGCTGGGAACTGCTCTACGGCGGCCGCACTCGCGCGTCGATGGCCTTCCTCTCCGAACTCGAGCGGTTCGGCGACAAGATCACCGTGTGCCCGCAGGACGAGACCGGTCTGCTGGATCTGCGTACGTTGCTCGCCGAGCCCACCGAGGACACGCTGATCTACTGCTGCGGTCCCGAACCGCTCCTGCAGGCGATCGAAGCCGCGAGTGCGCACTGGCCGGTCGGGTCGCTGGTGACGGAACGCTTCGCCGCCAAGAAGATCGTGCGCACCGAACCGGACGTGGCGTTCGACGTCGACTTCGCCCGATCCGGGATCACCGCCACGGTGCCCGCCGGGAAAACGGTGCTGGACGTGGCGGAGGAGAACGGCATCGAGGCGTTGTCGTCGTGCAAGGAAGGGACGTGTGGCACCTGCGAGGTCCGGATTCTCGCGGGACGCGCCGACCATCGGGATTCGATCCTCACCGCCGGTGAGCAGGAGCGGAACGAGACGATGATGATGTGTGTCTCGCGCGCGGAGAAGGGGTGCTCGAGGCTGGTGCTCGACGCCTGACCGTGCGAAAACTCGATCGGATTCCGGCTGCGGGACCGGTAGGGTTTCGTGCGACGAGAGGCGGGAGGGCGAGTGGCACCGAGAACGGCGGTCGTGCCGAAGATGACGCGGGTCGAGCAGAAACGCGCGACGCGTGAGGCACTCATCGAATCGGCGCGGGCACTGTTCGTCGAATCGGGATACACCTCCACCACGGCCGAGGCGATCGCCAAGGCCGCGGGCGTGTCCCGCGCGACGTTCTACCTGCACTTCCGGTCCAAGGCGGAGATCGTGCAGTGGCACATGTCGGCGCTCGAACAGCCGATCCGGGACGACTACCGGCGCCTCGACGCGTTCGAGGACCCGTCGCTCGGCGACGTCACGGACTGGCTGAACGAGCACGCGCTGTTCTGGCGGGCGCACCGGGCCGAGTTTGCGAGCATGGAGCAGGCGCTCTCGCACGAGCCTCTCGTGTCCGACGAGTGGTTCGCCATGTTGCGCCGTGTCGCGTCGGGTATGGACAACCTGCTGGGGCGGCAGTCGGACGACGACGCCCGGTTGCGGGCACGCCTCCACGTGACGTCCATGCTGATGTCGACCGACCGCAACTTCCACTTCGCGCTGGTGCAGGGGCACGACGAGAATTTCGAACGGCTTGTCTCCGTGCTCGCGGAGCAGTGGTTGTTCTGCCTGCACCGCACAGGCTGACGACATACGGAACGAGGGATCTCGCGCGCCGTCCCGATCGGCTGCGAGATCCCTCGTCCGTGAAACCCGGAGCTCAACCCCCCGATCGGGTCCCGGGCCGGCGCCCCCGTTTCGTTCGATGGAGGCACCGACCACCAGTGTGCCCGGCTCGCCCCGGTTTGTCCTGACAACTCGTCGCCGATTTGTCCCCAAAGCGGCTTCGACGCCGTCATCCGAGCTCCCGGCGGGGTCTCTCGCGTCAGGGGTATCCGGTCGGAGGATCCGGAAGTGCGAGGATGCAGACATGCCTTCGATGACGCAAGCGGATGCCCCGGGACTGTGCAACTTCGTCGACATGTCGCCGTCGCCGTTCCACGTGTGCGCGACCGTCGCGGCCGCGCTGAACGACGCGGGCTTCACCGAACTCGACGAGTCGCAGCGTTGGCCGAGTGAGCCGGGACGGTACTTCCTGGTCCGCGGCGGATCGCTCGTCGCGTGGAGCACCGAAGGCGACGACACCGATCCGGCGCGGCCCTTCCGCATCGTCGGCGGGCATACCGACAGCCCCAACCTGCGGGTGAAACAGCATCCCGACCTCGCGTCCGCCGGGTGGCGGCTCGTCGGACTCGAGCCGTACGGCGGAGCCTGGCTCAATTCCTGGCTCGACCGCGACCTCGGTGTGTCCGGGCGGCTGACGGTGCGCTCGGGATCCGGTTCCACCGACGTGCTCGTGCGCGTCGACCTTCCCGTACTGCGTGTTCCGCAGCTGGCGATCCATCTGTCCGAAGACCGCAAAGGCGTCCAACTGGACCCGCAGCGGCATCTCAACGGCGTGTGGGGCATCGGCAGCGAACCCCGCTCGTTCCTGGCGTATGTCGCCGGGCAGGCCGGGGTCGACGCCCGGGACGTGCTCGGATGGGAACTGATGACCCACGATCTGGCGCCGAGTTCCCTGGTCGGCGCCGACGGTGAACTGGTCAGCGCACCGCGCCTGGACAACCAGGTCACCTGCTACACCGGGCTGCAGGCGATGCTGCACGCCGCCGATCACGTGGCGACTCACGCCGGCCCGGTGCCGCTGCTCGCCCTGTTCGACCACGAAGAGGTCGGCAGTATGTCCGACCGGGGTGCGTTCTCCGACCTGCTCACCACCGTCCTCGAACGCATCGCGCTGGTGCGCGGCGGCGGCCGCGAGGATTACCTCCGGGCCCTGGCGGGGTCGGTCGTCGCGTCGGGGGACATGGCCCACGCGACCCACCCCAACTACGCGGAGCGTCATGAACCCGCCCACCGGATCCTGGTCGGCGGCGGCCCGGTGCTCAAGGTCAACCAGAACCTCCGCTACGCGACCGACGCCGCCGGGGCGGCAGCGTTCGCGCTCGCCTGTGAGCAGGCCGGCGTGCCGTTGCAGCGATACGTGCACCGAGCCGATCTGCCGTGTGGCTCGACGATCGGTCCGATCACGGCATCGCGCACGGGACTGACCACCGTCGATGTGGGGGCGCCCCAGCTCGCGATGCACTCGGCCCGCGAACTCATGGGAGCCGCCGACGTCGCGAGCTACGCCGATGCTCTCGCTGCGTTCCTGACGCCCGCGATCTGAGCCGGATCTCCGAGACCGGCGGTTCCCGAGACCGCTGCGCACTCCGGTGACAGACTGAGGTGGTCCTGTCCGGCCCGCAATGAACGGGAGTGTTGGCGTGAGCAGCCCGTCCTATCCCGATCACCTGCTGACCCTCGACGAGTGGGTTGCGCTCCCGGACCACGAGAACCATCACGTCGAGGTGTGCGAGGGCGTTCTCGTCGTCGCACCGGCACCGGGCGCCGCACACGATCACGCCGAGATGGTCCTTGCGATGCAACTGGACCGCCAGTTGCCCGACGACCTGTGCGTGCTCGGCGGCGTCGAGGTGCTGGTGTCGGAGAACCCGCTGACGGTGCGGGTGCCCGATGTGATCGTCGTGGACCGGACGCTCGTCGACGCCGACCCCGATCGCGCTCCGATCACCGAGGTGCGGCTCGTGGCGGAGATCACCGTGCCGGGCACCGCCCGCACCGACCGGGTCACCAAGTTCTCCGAATACGCCGAGGCAGGCGTGCCGCAGTACTGGATCATCGATCTCGACGGACCGCCGGTGGTCGCGGTGTTCACCCTCGAAGACGGCTGGTACCGCTACGACGGCGAGCACACCGGCACGACCGTCCTGAAAGCGGTGGGTCATGACGTCACCCTCGAGCTTCCCGGCCTTGCCCCCGCACCGGTGACGCCTGCCGAGCCCTCGCCCCGATAGACTGGCTCCCGGCAGTGCCCGCCCGGCCTGCTGTTTTCGATCCCAGAGTGAAGGGACCCGACGCCCAGTGTCACCGCACGTGGATACCGTCACCCACGCCGCCGAATCTCCTGATGTCGCTCAGCCCTTCCGGGAGCTGGGACTCAAGGACGACGAGTACGCGCGCATCAAGGAAATCCTGGGGCGCCGCCCCACGGACGCCGAACTCGCCATGTACTCGATCATGTGGTCCGAGCACTGCTCGTACAAATCGTCCAAGGTGCACCTGAAGTACTTCGGCGAGACCACCACCGACGAGATGCGTGCCTCGATGCTCGCCGGCATCGGCGAGAACGCCGGCGTCGTCGACATCGGCGACGGCTGGGCCGTCACCTTCAAGGTCGAATCCCACAACCACCCGTCGTACGTCGAGCCCTATCAGGGCGCCGCGACCGGTGTCGGCGGCATCGTCCGCGACATCATGGCGATGGGAGCCCGGCCGATCGCGGTCATGGACCAGCTCCGCTTCGGCGACCCGAGCCACCCCGACACGCGGCGCGTCGTCGACGGTGTCGTGCGCGGTGTCGGCGGATACGGCAATTCGCTGGGTCTGCCCAATGTCGGTGGCGAAACCGTGTTCGACGCCTCGTACCAGGGCAACCCGCTCGTCAACGCGCTCTGCGCGGGCGCGATGCGCGTCGAAGACCTCCACCTGGCGTTCGCGTCCGGAACCGGCAACAAGATCATTCTGTTCGGAGCCCGCACCGGCCTCGACGGCATCGGCGGCGTCTCCGTTCTCGCGTCCGAGACCTTCGACGACAGCGCGGGCGGCCGGCCCAAGAAGCTGCCGAGCGTGCAGGTCGGCGACCCGTTCACCGAGAAGGTGCTCATCGAGTGCTGCCTCGACCTGTACCGGGAGAAGCTCGTCGTCGGCATCCAGGATCTCGGCGGTGCCGGACTGTCCTGCGCGACATCCGAACTCGCCGCGGCCGGTGACGGGGGAATGCACATCTCCCTCGAGCGCGTCCCGATGCGCGCGACCGGCATGACCCCGGCCGAGGTGCTCTCGTCCGAGTCGCAGGAACGCATGTGTGCGGTGGTCGCTCCCGAGAACGTCGACGCCTTCATGGCGGTCTGCAAGAAGTGGGACGTGCTCGCAACCGTGATCGGCGAGGTCACCGACGGAGATCGCCTCGTCATCGACTGGCACGGTGAAACCGTGGTCGACGTGCCCCCGCGCACCGTCGCCCACGAGGGCCCGGTCTACGAGCGTCCCGTGCAGCGCCCCGAAAGCCAGGACGCGCTGGTGGCGAACACCACCGCCGGGCTGAAGCGTCCGGAGACGGCCGCCGAACTCGAGGCCACGCTGCGCAAGATGCTCGCATCACCCGCGCTGTGCAGCCGCAAGTGGATCACCGAGCAGTACGACCGCTACGTGCGTGGCAACACCGTGCTCGCCGAGAACGCCGACGCCGGTGTCATCCGGATCGACGAGGAGACCGGCCGCGGCATCGCGCTGGCCACCGACGCGTCGGGCCGCTACACCCAGCTCGATCCGTACACGGGCGCGCAACTCGCACTCGCCGAGGCCTACCGCAATGTCGCCACCACCGGTGCGACCCCGAAGGCCGTGTCGAACTGCCTCAACTTCGGTTCGCCGGAGGACCCGGCCGTGATGTGGCAGTTCCAGCAGGCCGTGCGCGGTCTCGCCGACGGCTGCGCGCAACTCGGAATCCCCGTCACCGGCGGCAACGTCAGCTTCTACAACCAGACGGGCTCGACGCCCATCCTGCCGACGCCGGTCGTGGCTGTGCTCGGCGTGATCGACGACGTGCATCGCCGCATTCCCACCGGGCTCGGTCTCGAACCCGGGGAGACGCTGATCCTGCTGGGGGAGACCCGCGACGAGTTCGACGGGTCCATCTGGGCGCAGGTCGAGCACGACCATCTCGGCGGCGTGCCCCCGAAGGTCGATCTCGAACGGGAGCGGTTGCTGTCGGAGATCCTGCTCGCCGGTTCGCGTGACGGACTGATCTCGGCTGCCCACGACCTGTCCGAGGGCGGTCTCGCGCAGGCCGTCGTCGAGGCGGCGCTCGCAGGCGAGACCGGTTGCCGGATCCTGCTGCCCGAGGGCGCAGACCCGTTCGTCACGCTGTTCTCCGAATCCGCCGGACGGGTGCTCGTCGCAGTGCCTCGCACGGAGGAATCCCGGTTCACCGGGATGTGCACCGCACGCAACATGCCGTGGGTGCGTATCGGTGTCGTCGACGAGGGCTCCGACTCCATCGAGGTCCAAGATCAGTTCTCGATTCCGATGGACGAACTTCGAGAGGTGTGGGAAGGCACCCTCCCGGCTCTGTTCGGGTAGCCGTGCCGGCGAGCCAGGTCGATCGCCTGGCGGCGATCGCGGCCCGACGGGGCCGAATCGTCGCGGCGGTCAGCGACTTCGGTGACCGCTATCCTCTGCCCGCGCGGGTGTGGGGACGGTTGAGCCTGGACTTCACCGGCATCGCCTTCGCTTCACTGTTCTTCTGCTGGTCGTTGACGCCGTCGCTGCTGCCCCGGGACTGGTTGTTCCAGGGCATCGTCGGCGGCATCAACGCCGCCATCGGCTACGGCGTCGGGTGCGCGGTCGGGTGGGCCGTCCACCGCTTCCTGCTGTCCGGCAGGCGGTGGTGGCCGCCGCCGCTGCCCGTCGTCCGGGCGTTCAAGGTCGCGATACCGGTCGCGGGAGTCGTCGCGGCTCTCGTCGCACTCGTTCTCGCCGCCGACGACCAGCGTCAGCTCGCCGCGCTCATGGGGTCGGAACGGACCACCACCAGCGGATATCTGCGCACCATCCTGCTCAGCCTCGGAGTCTCCGCCGGTCTGATCGGACTCTGGCGCGCCCTGCACGACATCGGCCGCTGGGTAGCCGGGCAACTGATCCGCCGTGCCCGCGTGCCGCTCGGGCTGGCCCGGACGCTCGGTGTGCTCGTCGTCGTGCTCGCCACGTTCATGCTCATCGACGGAGTATTGCTGCGCGGCGCATACTTTTTCACCAATCAAGCGTTCAGTCTGCACGACGACACGACCCGTGAGGGAACTCTCCAGCCGGCCGAGCCCACGAAGTCGGGCAGCCCCGATTCGCATGCACCCTGGGAATCCCTCGGGTTCCAGGGCAGAGATTTCGTCTCGCGCGGCCTCGACGCCGGCGAGCTGAGCGCCATCAGCGGCGTCCCCGCGCAGGACCCGATCCGGGTGTACGTCGGGCTCGACTCCGCAGACACCCCCGAAGAACGTGCGGATCTCGTTGTCGCCGAACTCGAACGCACCGGCGCGTTCGACCGGTCGGTGCTCGCGCTGATCCCGACCACCGGTACCGGGTGGGTCAATCCGACAGCTGCGCAGGCGATGGAACTCGTCCACAACGGCGACCTCGCGATGGTGGCGTGGCAGTACTCGTACCTGCCGAGCTGGATCTCGTTCCTCGCCGACCGCGAGAAGGCCGCCGCGGCGGGCGAGATGCTCATCGACCGAGTACGAGAGCGCTGGACGCAGCTGCCGGAGGACGACCGCCCGAAGCTGTACATCTACGGCGAGAGCCTCGGCACCCAGTCCGGCGAGGGAGCGTTCGACAGCATCGGCGAGATCCGCTCGAGTGTCGACGGGGTCCTGTGGGTCGGTCCACCGAACTCGAACCGATTGTGGCGGCAGATCGTCGAGAGACGAGATCCCGGCACACCCGAGGTGTTGCCGGTGTACGCGGACGGACTCGTCGTGCGATTCGCCGGCGGAAGCGAATCCGTTCCCGAACCCGACGCGGCGTGGCTGGCGCCGCGCGTGCTCTACATCCAGCACACCTCCGATCCGGTGGTGTGGTGGTCTCCCAACCTGATATTCAGCCGACCCGACTGGCTCGCGGAACCACCGGGGCACGACCGGCTGCCGCAGATGCGGTGGTTCCCGTTCGTGACGTTCTGGCAGGTGTCCGCCGATCTGACGAACGCGGCCGGGGTGCCGGACGGGCACGGCCACAACTACGGCACCGCGGTGCTCGACGGCTGGCTGGCGATTGCGCGGCCGGACGGATGGACCGCCGACGACACCGAACGAGCCCGCACCGCACTCGAGCAGTTGCGGGGCGTGCAGGGGCCGGAGAAGTGACGCCGGGGTCATGGCGAGGGGTGGTCGCGTCCGCCGCGACGCTCGCGCTCGGTGCGGCCCTGCCCGCAGTCCGGTCGGGCCCTCGGGGTCGAGGGTTGCTCGCCGCCGCGGCGGGAGTGAGCGCGGTCCTGGCGACTCGTGCGTCCGGAGTGTCTGTATCCGCTCTCGGATTCGATCCCGCCCGCACCCGGGACGGTGTGCGGTGGGGTGGTGGCGCGGCGACGGCGGTCGCGGCGGGGTACGTCGTCGCGGTGACGGTGCCCGGACTGCGCGCGCACTTCGTCGACGAGGGTCGCGCATACCGTCCGGACTTCTACGAGTGGATCGGGCTGCACATACCGGTCGGCACGGTGGTCGCGGAGGAGTTGCTGTTCCGCAGCGCCTTGACGGCCCTGGTCGGTCCTGTCCCACAGGCCCTCGTCTTCGGCCTCTGGCACATCCGCCCGGCCAGGATCGAAGGCGACAGCGTTGCCGGCACGGTGCTCGTCACCGCGCTGTCGGGTCTGGTGTTCGCGTGGTTGCGTGTACGCAGCGGCAGCATCCTGGCTCCTGCGCTCGCGCATCTGGCCGTCAATGTGGGCGGGGCTGTCGCAGTCCGGATCGCTACAGTCCGGGCAGCGAAAGGCACACACGTGCGCCGGGATTAGGCTTCGGGAACATGGCACCACGTAGAACTGTCGATCCCGCCGAGCTGAGAGCCGCACTCGACCGCGTCGAGCCGTGGGTCTCGGGACGCAGCGACGACAGGCCGGCCCGCGCCGATCTGGCGGCCGCGGTGCGGCTCAGCGCACGAACCCTCGAACGGATCGCACCCGGCTCCAGCGTCGAGGTGCGGGTGCCGCCGTTCGTCGCGGTGCAATGCGTCGAAGGCCCCCGGCACACGCGAGGGACGCCTCCCAACGTCGTCGAGACCGACGCACTCACCTGGTTACGTCTGGCGGTGGGCCGGCTCACGTTCGACGAGGCGGTCGCCGTAGGGTCGATCGACGCCTCGGGAAGCCGGGCCGGCGAGATCGCGCACTGGCTTCCGCTGCTCCGCTTGTGATGCCCGAATTGCGCGGTCCGCACCGCCCGAGCGGGGACGACGGTCGGAGTCCCGGCCCGTGGCCCGTAGAATGAAACCGCCCCGCCCTTGTCCAGCCTCAGGGAGCACCTCCGTGACCAGTGCCGATCTGTCGGTTCACACACGTAATCTTCTCGCCTCCGACGAACCCGAGAACGAACCGCGCGAGGAGTGCGGCGTCTTCGGAGTGTGGGCTCCTGGCGAAGACGTGGCCAAGCTCACTTATTACGGCCTCTATGCTCTACAACACCGCGGCCAGGAGGCGGCGGGCATCGCCGTCGCCGACGGCTCGCAGGTCCTCGTGTTCAAGGACCTCGGTCTTGTCAGCCAGGTCTTCGACGAGCAGACGCTCGCCGCGATGCCCGGCCACATCGCGATCGGCCACTGCCGCTACTCGACCACGGGTTCGACGACGTGGGAGAACGCGCAGCCCATCTTCCGGACCACCGCGTCCGGTTCCGGGGTCGCCCTGGGCCACAACGGCAACCTCGTGAACACCGCGGCTCTGGCCGAACGTGGCCGCCGGCTCGGCGTGCTCGACCCGAAGCGTCCCGGCGCAGCGAACTCGGACTCCGACACCGTCGGGGCACTGCTGGCGCACGGTGCACGGGACAGCACCATCGAAGAAGCGGCCATGCAGTTGCTGCCGACCCTCCAGGGCGCCTTCTGCCTGACCTTCATGGATGAACACACCCTCTACGCGGCGCGCGATCCGTGGGGAATCCGGCCGTTGTGCCTGGGTCGCCTCGATCGTGGCTGGGTGGTCGCGAGCGAGACAGCGGCCCTCGACATCGTGGGCGCATCGTTCGTCCGCGACATCGAGCCCGGTGAGCTTCTCGCGATCGATGCGAACGGCGTGCGCTCGTCGCGGTTCGCCGCTCCCGAGCCCAAGGGCTGCGTGTTCGAATACGTGTATCTCGCCCGCCCGGACTCCACCATCGCCGGCCGGTCCGTCCACGCGACGCGCGTCGAGATCGGTCGTCGGCTGGCCAAGGAGCACCCGGTCGACGGTGACCTCGTCATCCCGGTTCCCGAATCGGGTACGCCCGCAGCAGTCGGGTACGCGCAGGGATCCGGCCTGCCGTACGGCCAGGGCCTGATGAAGAACGCCTACGTGGGCCGCACCTTCATCCAGCCGAGCCAGACGATCCGCCAGCTCGGGATCCGGCTCAAGCTCAACCCGCTGCGTGAGGTCATCCGTGGCAAGCGGCTCGTCGTCGTCGACGATTCGATCGTGCGGGGCAACACCCAGCGCGCCCTCATCCGCATGCTTCGCGAGGCGGGAGCCCTCGAGATTCACGTCCGGATCGCGTCGCCGCCGGTGAAGTGGCCGTGCTTCTACGGGATCGACTTCGCGTCGCCGGCCGAACTCATCGCGAACGGTGCCGGTACCCGCGATCGCGACAACGACGACGAGCACGATTACGACCTGATGGTCGAGATGGTGCGACGCTCGATCGGAGCCGACTCGCTCGGCTACATCTCGATCGACGGAATGATCGGCGCTACCGAGCAGCCCGCAACCCGGTTGTGCGCTGCGTGTTTCGACGGCCATTACCCCATCCCGCTTCCCAACGGGCATGCGGTCGTCAAGGACTCGCTCGACGGCGTCGTCGACACGGATTCCCCGACCCCGACGGTCCTCGAGAACGCCAACGCAGACGTTCTGAGTCGGCCGTAGAACCTGGTCGGGTACCGTAAGTCCCGCGGTCGGCACTGTTCGGCGTGCGTTCTGCATGCCCCGTGACGGATACCGGCCACCCTTTATCAGTAGATCGAACACAACTCGAGGCTGGAGCCGACAACTCATGACCGAGGAGACAACCCCCGGAGCTTCCTACGCCGCAGCGGGCGTGGACATCGAGGCCGGTGACCGTGCCATCGAACTGTTCGCGCCGCACGCGAAGAAGGCCACCCGCCCGGAGGTGCTCGGCGGTCTGGGTGGGTTCGCGGGCCTCTTCGCGCTCAAGCGCGACTACAAGGAACCGCTGCTCGCGGCGTCCACCGACGGCGTGGGGACCAAGCTCGCGGTCGCGCAGGCGATGGACAAGCACGACACCGTCGGCCTCGACCTCGTCGCGATGGTCGTAGACGACCTCGTGGTGTGCGGCGCCGAACCGTTGTTCCTGCAGGACTACATCGCCGTGGGCCGCGTCGTTCCCGAGCGGGTCGCCGAGATCGTCGCCGGCATCGCCGAGGGTTGCGTCCAGGCGGGTTGCGCACTGCTCGGTGGCGAGACGGCGGAACACCCCGGCGTGATGGCCGACGGCGACTACGACATCTCCGCGACCGGCGTGGGCGTCGTGGAGGCCGACAAACTGCTCGGCCCCGAGCGGGTCCGTCCCGGCGACGTCGTGATCGCCATGGGCGCGTCGGGCCTGCACTCGAACGGATACTCGCTCGCTCGCAAGGTGCTGCTCGAGATCGGCAAGATGAGCCTGACCGCGCACGTCGACGAGTTCGGCCGCACCCTCGGTGAGGAACTGCTCGAGCCGACCCGCATCTACGCCAAGGACTGCCTCGCGCTCGCTGCCGAGACCGAGGTGCGTACCTTCTGCCACGTCACCGGTGGCGGTCTCGCCGCGAACCTCGCGCGCGTGATGCCGAAGGGTCTTGTCGCAGAACTCGATCGCACCACGTGGAGCCCGGCGCCGGTGTTCGGTCTCATCGCCCAGCGCGGCCGTGTCGAGCGCGCCGAGATGGAGAAGACGTTCAACATGGGCGTCGGCATGGTGGCGATCGTGGCTCCGGAGGACGTCGATCGCGCCCTCGCGGTGCTCACCGCCCGCCACATCGATTGCTGGACCCTCGGTACGGTCCGCCGGGCGCAGGACGGTTCCGACGATCGGGCGATCCTGGCGGGCGACCACCCGCGCTTCTGAGCCTTCACGACACAGGTCCGGTCCCTCACCCGATGGGTGGGGGACCGGACCTGTGTCGTGTGAAAGCTTGTGGCCGACTGTGTCTCCCGCCTGCCGAACGAACAGCGGCGCGGGAGGGTAGCTACGCCGAAAGGTGGACCGTCGCGGCGTTACCACCGCTGGGCCCACTCGGTAAAAAGCCGACTACACCACTGACGGAGGGGGTGCCGAATTCTCGGCTGCCCCCTCCGTCAGAGAGAAAGGTGAGTCAACGACGAAAATCGTCGTCGTAATCGTCGTCCCAACCGGAACGCTGGTCTGCGAAGACCTCGTCACGCTGCGAGTTGGTTACACCGCCAGACAACTCTCGTTGGAGGTTCTCGAAGTCGGTGGACGGCGAGCTGTACTTGAGTTGCCGTGCAACCTTGGTCTGCTTTGCCTTAGCCCGGCCGCGGCCCATGACTAACCCCCTCGCGCTTTGACGGGGCGGCCTGGGGAAATTTGGCGGCCCCGGTGAGTTGAGTATTTTCCTGTGGCCCACTTTAGCGTGGAAAAGTCGGTTCCGCTCCCACGCACCTGTCCGGGCCGGTGTCCTTTACGTCTCAAACGGACCCGACCAGCGGCAATGAAGATCTCGCGTCGTGGAATGTGCCCTTCAGAACACCCCCGGGACGGCCCGAACGGTGCCGACGCGTACCCCCCCGCCCGAAACCGGCTGGGAGGCGAGCGTCGCGAGGACCTCCGCGTCACCGACGCCGAGCCGGTGGAGCAGGGCCGAGGAAAGCGGTAGCCGGGCGCGTTCGTGGCCGTCGTCGATCTTGAAGGCGAAGGAGGTTCCGTCCGGGAGCGCCCCGGCGTGGACCCCGTCCGCGCCGGCTTTGCACAGCAGACCCGGGACGGCACGCATCAGACTCAGATCGTCCTTGCCGGTGCCCGAGATGAGGAAGGGGTGTTCGCGGATCGCGTCGGCGACCGCGCGTTCGGGTGTGCCGGACTCGGCGGTGGCAAGACGCGCGTACGCACGCGCCAGATTGATCAGCGGTACCGGCACGATCGGCAGGCCGCAACCGTCGATGCCGAGATCCGCGTCCTCGATGTCTCCGGTGAGATCCGCGATGGTCGCGACGACGCTCTCCTGCAGCGGATGGTGCGGGTCGAGATAGGTACCGGTGTCCCAGCCCCGGGCAGCGCACACGGCCAGCATCGCGGCGTGCTTGCCGGAGCAGTTCATGTACGCGGCGCGGGGTGCCCGACCCGCCGCGAGCACCTCGGCCCGGGCCAGTTCGTTGCCCGGCAGATCCTCGGGGCACTGCAGATCCTGCTCGCCGAAGCCGTGGGCGGTGAGGAGTTTCTCGACCAGATCGACATGCTCGGTTTCGCCCTCGTGTGACGCTGTGGCGATGGCGAGTTCGGCAGAACTGCGCGGCACGAAACCCGACCGCAGCATCGCGACGGCCTGGAGGGGCTTGTTCGACGAGCGGGGGTAGATCGGGGTGTGCACCTCGCCGAGGGAGACCACCACCTCACCCTGCGGGTCGAGCACGATCAGCGATCCGCGGTGGACGCACTCGCGGAAGCCCGACCGCACCACCTCGACCAGTTCGACGCTCACTGCTGTTCCGCCTTCCGGCCGGCGATCCGCCGGCGTGCCTTCTCCGCCACTGTCGGCGCGAGTTCGTCTTGCTGGTCGAGCATCACGGCGAGCCGTTCCGGGTCACGGCCGGTGAACAGGTCCCGCACGGTGACGCCGTGACCGGGGACGTCCTCGACGGTGATCGTGTCGCCCGCCCGGACGGATCCTTCCGTGACCACCTTCAGGTACGCACCGGTGTCCGCACGCGCGGTGAAGCGCGCGCCCCAGCGCGGTTCCTCCGACCAGTTCCCGAACGTTCGGCACGGCGTGCGCGGTCCGGTGATCTCGAGCAGCAGGCCGCCGTCTCCGACCCGCCAGCGTTCTCCGATGACGGCGTCGGTCGGCGACATGCCGCTCACCCGGAGGTTTTCGCCGAACCACCCGATGGGAAGGTCGCGGCCGAGTTCGGTTGCCCAGCGGCGAGCCTCGTCGTCCCCGTACGCGTAGACCGCTTTGTAGCGGCCGCCGTGGTTGGCGGTGTCGCACTGGCGATCGCCGGCGAGACCGGACTCGCCGACGTGGACCTCACCGTCGACGGGTCGTTTGTCGATGGCGGTCACCGGGACGCGCCGCAGTCCGGTGTCGCGGAGCGCGTGCACGACGCACACCGCCTCGACCCGGCCGGCGGTCACCGGCCGCGCAACCGCTCGACGGCCTGCCTTCCGGCCTGCACGGTGTCGTCCTGCGGTATCGAGTCCGGATCGATCGACGCGGCGCACGGACCGGCGACGAGCGGCGTGTCCGGGGTGATGGTGCGTTTGACGAGCGCCAGCGCGACGGGACCGAGTTCGAAATGGTCCACGATGGTGCCGATCCGCCCGACCGTCCTGCCGCCGGCCGTGACGGCGTCGCCGGTCTCGGGCCGTCCGTCCGCGGAGCCGTCGAGGTGCAGGAGGACCAGGTGCCGTGGCGGCTTGCCGAGGTTGTGGACGCGCGCCACGGTCTCTTGACCCCGGTAACAACCCTTGTCGAGGTGCACGGCTCCGTGCTCCCCGGGCCCACCGATCCACCGCACCTCGTGCGGGATGGTGCGGTCGTCGGTGTCGATGCCGATGCGGGGCCGCATGGCGACCACGCGCAGCGCGTCGTACGCCCACGTACCTGCCGGGCGTGCGCCGGCGGACACGAGGGCGGTGAACGTCTCGACGAGCCGGTCACGGGGAATCAGCAGGTCGTAGGAATCGTCGGTGGGCCAGGGCATCCGTCTGACGAACCCGCCGCCCGGGAGTGCGACTGCCGCGTAGGGCTCCGCCGGCAGGGCCCCGAGACCGAGGACGCCGAGGATGCCCGGGCTGCCCGCCTCGGGCCCCAGGAGGGACAGGACGGCCATGTCGTTGCCGTCCCGCGGTTCGGCCTTCGACCAGAACACCATCTTGGTCAGGAATCCGAGAAGGTCCGGTCCGCGGCTCGGTTCGGTGTCGATCCACGTGACACCGTCGAGGTCGGTCTGCACGAAGTGGTGTTCGACCCGGCCGTTCACGTCGAGGCTGAGGTTCTCGGCGGACGTACCCGGGGGCAGCGCGGCGACGTGCTGGCTCGTGATGGTGTGCAACCACGACAGGCGTTCGTCGCCGGAGATGGCGATGACGTACCGCGTGGAGCGGTCGACGATCGCCGCGCCGGTGGTCGCGGCGCGTTGTTCGCCGAGGGGGTCACCGTAATGCCAGGCCAAGCCCTCGTCGGGGGTGCCAGGGGGTGACGCGACTGCGTCGGGAACGGTGAGGAGACGGCTCTCGGACACGATCGGAATCTCGGTCACGACAACAGTCTATGGGGAAGTGGCCGCGTGTTCGCCACTCGCTAGGCTGGAAGCATGGCTGATCGGGTGCTGATGACGCTGGACGGCGAGGTGCGGGACCTCGACGCTCCTCTGGTGCACGCCGATGACATCGGAGTGCTGCGCGGCGACGGGGTGTTCGAGACGCTGCTCGTCCGTGGTGGGCGGGCCTGCGCGATGGAACTGCACCTTGCCCGGCTCGCGTCGTCCGCGGAGGCACTCGCTCTCCCCGAACCCGATCGGGCCGAGTGGCGTGCAGCCGTGGACCTCGCGGTGGAGAAGTGGGGCGGGGACCGGGAGGGGGTCCTCCGGCTCGTCTACACCCGCGGTCGCGAAGATGCCGGCTCTCCGACTGCTTTCCTGCTGCTGACTCCCGTTCCGGAACGGGTGCTGCGGACGCGGCGCGAGGGTGTGTCGGTGGTGACTCTCGAGCGCGGGTACTCCGTCGACGTCGCGCGGACCGCTCCGTGGCAGCTCATCGGGGCCAAGACCTTGTCCTATGCGACGAACATGGCGGCTTTGCGTCACGCGGAGTCGCTGGGCGTCGACGACGTGATCTACACGAGCAGCGAGGGGTACGTGCTCGAAGGCCCGCGGTCCACGGTCGTGATCGCACGGGGGCGCACCCTTCTCACGCCGCCCACCGAGATGGGCATCCTGCCGGGCACCACGCAGCAGGCGCTGTTCGACCTTGCGGGAGACCACGACTTCGCCGTGCGCTACGAGCCGTTGCGTCCCGCCGACCTGATCGTGGCGGACGGAGTGTGGCTCGTGTCGAGTGTGTCGCGCGCCGCCCGGGTGCACATGCTCGACGGGCACCCGCTGTCGGTGAGGTCACTCGCCGGCACGGTCGAGGAACTGGTCGACAAGGCCGTGGACGCTGCATCCTGAGTGAGGGCCGAAAGGCCCTTCCACCAGCGACGAAAGACCCATTTGTGCGGGTTTTCGGTGGAGAAAACCACCTTCTGCGCGAGGTGTGAGGTGTATCCCGTGTGGTCAACGACACGGCTGGTACCGAGGGCCCGAAACTTCTACTACATTTTGTAGTAACAAGGCCGAATCGTGCTTTCGCGCGGCCAAGTGTCCGAAATCGGAGCGTCGGCCCGCGCCCTGGATTCGGGCTTCCTCGTATTCGGGCCTCACCTCGGAGTGGCAATGGACGTCTTGGATCTGTCCCGGTGGCAGTTCGGGATCACGACGGTGTATCACTTCATCCTCGTCCCGCTCACCATCGGTCTCGCGCCGCTGGTCGCGATCATGCAGACGATGTGGGTGGTCACCAAGAAGGATCACTGGTATCGGCTGACGAAGTTCTTCGGGAAGATGTTCCTGATCAACTTCGCGCTCGGCGTCGCCACCGGCATCGTGCAGGAGTTCCAGTTCGGCATGAACTGGAGCGAATACTCCCGCTTCGTCGGTGACGTCTTCGGAGCGCCACTCGCCCTCGAAGGGCTGGTCGCCTTCTTCCTCGAATCCACCTTCCTCGGATTGTGGATCTTCGGCTGGTCGCGCCTGCCCAAACTCGTCCACCTGGCGACCATCTGGCTCGTCGCCATCGGCGTCAACGCGTCCGCGTACTTCATCATCGTGGCCAACTCGTTCATGCAGCACCCGGTCGGTGCCACCTACAACCCCGAGACCGGTCGCGCCGAACTGACGAGTATCTGGGAACTGCTCACCAACAACACCGCGCTGGCGGCATATCCGCACGCCGTGGCCGGTGGGTTCCTCACTGCCGCCACGTTCATCGCCGGCATCGGCGGTTGGTGGATGGTACGGAACATGCGACGTGCCAAGGAGATCCGGGCGTCCGAGCCGGAGGAAGCCCAGCAGCTCGAGAACGACGCCCGGGGACTGTTCCGCCCGGTGACGCGTCTCGGCCTGGTGGTGATGCTCATCGCGGGTGTCGCCCTGTTCGTCACCGGCGACGTCCAGGCGAAGCTGATGTTCGAGCAGCAGCCGATGAAGATGGCCTCGGCAGAGTCGTTGTGCAACACCGAAACGGACCCGAACTTCTCGATTCTCACGCTCGGCACCCACAACAACTGTGACGGCGTCGTCCACGTGCTCGAGATGCCCTACGTGCTGCCGTACCTCGCCCAGGGTGAATTCTCGGGGGTGACGCTGCAGGGTGTCGAAGACCTCCAGGCGCAGTACGAGGAGCAGTTCGGCCCGGGCAACTACACCCCCAACCTGTTCGTCACCTACTGGTCCTTCCGCGCGATGATCGGCCTCGCCGCCGGCTCCGCCGCACTCGCGCTCGCGGGCTTGTGGGTCACGCGGCGTGGACGCGTACCCGACCAGAAGTGGTTCGCGAAACTCTCCCTCATCGCGATTCCCACACCGTTCCTGGCCAACAGTGCCGGATGGATCTTCACCGAGATGGGGCGTCAGCCGTGGGTCGTGCACCCGAACCCCACGGGAGTGGACATGATCCGGCTGACCGTCGAGCAGGGCGTCTCCGATCACCCCTCCGCGACCGTCCTGACGTCGCTGATCGCGTTCACCGTCGTCTACGCGGCCCTGGGTGTGGTCTGGTTCTGGCTGATCCGTAAGTACGCGAAGCAAGGCCCGCAGCCGCACGACGCGCAGCCACCCGGCACCGACGACGACACCGACGACGACACAAAGCCGAAGCAGTTGTCCTTCGCGTACTAGGAGAGATCTCTGATGGGACTCCAAGAAGTCTGGTTCATCCTGATCGCGGTTCTGTTCACGGGATACTTCATCCTCGAAGGCTTCGACTTCGGTGTCGGTATGCATTTCCCCGTGCTCGGCCGCGGTAAGACCGAGAGTGCCGACACCCGTCGCCGGGTTCTGCTCAACACCATCGGCCCGGTGTGGGACGGCAACGAAGTGTGGCTGATCACCGCCGGCGGCGCATTGTTCGCCGCGTTCCCGGAGTGGTACGCAACCCTGTTCTCCGGGTTCTACCTTCCGTTGCTGCTGATCCTCCTGGCCCTGATCGTCCGGGTGTGCGCGATCGAGTGGCGCGGCAAGATCGACGATCCGGTGTGGCGGCGACGCTGCGACTGGGGCATCATCTTCGGCTCCTGGGTTCCGGCCGTGCTGTGGGGCGTCGCGTTCGCGAACATCGTGCGCGGCGTGGCGATCGACGCCGACAAGCAGTACGTGGGTGGATTCTTCGCCCTGCTCAACCCGTACGCACTGCTGGGTGGCGTCACCACAGCTCTGGTGTTCGCGTTGCACGGCGCGGTGTTCATCGCGCTGAAGACCTCCGGTGACATCCGCACCGACGCGGTGAAGCTGTCGCGCCGGCTGTCCGTCCCGACCGTTCTGGTCGCGGGGGCGTTCGTGGTGTGGACCCAGCTCGCCTACGGCAAGACCTGGACGCTGATCCTCGTCGCCGTCGCTGCTGCCGCACTGCTCGCCGTTGTCGCGCTGGTCGCCGCCGAACGCGAGGGCTGGGCTTTCGTGTTCACCACCGTGGCCATCGCGGCGACGATCGTGCTGCTGTTCGCGGCACTGTTCCCGAACGTCATGCCGTCCACCCTCGATCCGGCGTGGTCGCTGACCATCGAGAACGCGTCGTCGAGCGCCTACACACTGAAGATCATGACGTGGGCCGCCGTCGCCGTCACGCCCGTGGTCCTGCTCTACCAGGGGTGGACCTACTGGGTGTTCCGCCAGCGGATCTCGACCTCGCACATCCCGCCGTCCATCGGTCTGAAGATCGGCAGCAAATGACGGTTGCCGCTGCCACCGTTCCCGCCGGCGCCGAGAAGCGCCGGCGGGGACCGATCGACCCACGGCTGTGGCGATACTCGGCATCGGCACGGGGGTACCTCGCCCTCACCGTTCTGACGTCGCTGGTCGATGTCGTGATGGTGGTGGTGAGCGCCCTGATGATCGGCACGGTGCTGGCGGGGGTCATCACCACCGATGCCCGCACCCTCGGTGACTGGCGCACCGAATTGCTCGTCCTCGCGGGGGCAGTCGCCGTGCGTGTGGTCGCCACCTGGCTGCACTCCCGGTACGCGCACCGCTCGGCGAGCCGCGTCATCGCCGAACTCGAGAGCGAGGTCCTCGACGCGGCCGCGACCCTGCCGCCCCGAGAACTGGATCCGCGTCGCGACGAGATCGCCACCGTACTGACCCGAGGGCTCGACGGCCTGCGCGACTACCTCACCGGCTACCTGCCGGCTCTGATCCTGGCGGTCACGCTGACGCCTGTCACGATCGTCGTCATCGCCCTGCACGACCTCACGTCGGCGATCATCATCATCGTCACGCTGCCGCTGATCCCGATCTTCATGATCCTCATCGGACTGCTCACCAAGGGCAAAGCGGACCGCACGCTCGACGCGATGACCACCCTCTCGTCCCAGTTGCTCGACTTGCTCGCGGGTCTGCCCACCCTTCGCGCGCTCGGCCGCGAGCAGGGACCTGCCGCGCGGGTGCGCGAACTCGGCGAGGACCACCGGCGCACCACGATGTCGGCGCTGCGCGTGGCGTTCCTGTCCGGCACCGTTCTGGAATTCCTCGCCACGCTCTCGGTGGCGCTCGTCGCCGTGACCATCGGCATGAGATTGGTCTACGGCGGGATGCCGCTCGAAGCCGGCATCATCGCGTTGATCCTCGCGCCGGAGGCGTACTTCCCGCTCCGCACCGTCGGTGCGAAGTTCCACGCCGCGGAGAACGGCACGGCCGCGGCGGATCGAGCATTTGCGATTCTGGCTGTCGCTCCCGAACGGACCGCCCCCGAACACACCGCGCACGAACCGGCGCCGGCGGTCACGGAGCACCGCGCCACGGTGGCGGGTGAACCTGTCTCCGCCGCTGGGCGCGAGATCGTCTTTCGGAACGTCAGCGTTGCGGGCCGGGACGGGTTCGCTCCCTACCGGCTCGATGCGGAGTGCCGGCCCGGTGAGGTCACCGTACTGACCGGAGAGAACGGCTCCGGGAAGTCGACCGCGCTGCTCGCCCTCCTCGGACTCACCGAGGTGGCGGAGGGAGACATCACCGTCGACGGGCGGCCCGTAGCCGGCGACGAGGCATGGTGGAACGAGGTGGCATGGCTCCCGCAGCACCCCGTGCTGCTGCCGGGAACGCTCGCCGACAACCTCCGGCTCACCGGCGTCGACCCTGCCGATCCGAACCTCGGTACAGTCTGCGCGACAACAGGTTTCGACTCGGTACTCGCGGAGCTTCCCCAGGGATGGGAGACGGTCGTCGGGTCCGGAGGCAGCGGACTGTCCCTGGGACAGCGCCAGCGGCTTGCTCTCACGCGCACGCTCGCGTCGTCGCGACCCGTGTTGTTGCTCGACGAACCCACCGCGCACCTCGACCCCGACACCGAGACAACCGTGCTCGACGCCCTGACCGCACTCGCCCGCGACGGCCGCACCGTCGTGATCGTGGCACACCGCCCGAGTCTGCTGGCCATCGCCGACCGCATCGTCGAGGTCCGCCCGGGAGGTGCGTCGTGACCGCATCGTCGGATCTGCGCCGTGCGATGGCGCTGCTCGAACTCGAACCACGGCGGGTCGCGCTCGCGATTCTTGCGGGCGTGGCGACCCTGGGTAGTGCGCTCATGTTGTCGGGGCTGTCGGCCTGGCTGATCATCAGAGCCTGGGAGATGCCGCCGGTACTCGACCTCACGGTCGCCGTCGTCGCGGTGCGCGCACTCGGCGTCGCGCGCGGTCTGTTCCGCTATCTCGAACGACTCGCCACGCACGAGACCGCGTTGCGCGGCATGACGTCGGCCCGGTCCCGTCTCTATCAGCGGCTCGCCGACGGTGACCCCGCGGCGTCGGCGGGCCTGCGGCGCGGCGATCTCCTCGCACGCACCGGCGCCGACGTCGATGCGCTCGGAGACGTCGTCGTCCGGGCACTCGTCCCCATCGCCGTCTCCGCCGTGCTCTCGTCCGCCGCCGTCATCGTTCTCGCGGTGATCTCTCCGGCCGCCGGAGCCGTGCTCGCCGTCGCGCTGCTCGTCGCGGGCGTGCTGGCCCCGTGGCTGTCGGCACGGGCCGCAACGCAGGCGGAGACCGACGGCGACGACGCTCGTAACCGGTTCGCCCACGACGCCGTGACCGTGCTCGATCACGCGGCGGAACTGCGGGTCTCGGGCCAACTCGACCGCGCGTCCCGGCGCGCTCGGGCGTCGGGCGTCGAGGCCGTGCGTGCCACCGACAGGTCCGCCGTCCCGTCCGCGTTCGCCGACGCGGCCGCACCCCTCGCGGTCGGAGCGAGCGTCCTCGGAGCCTTGCTGATCGGTATCACGGTGTTCGGCTCCGGTCCCGCCGCGATGAGCCCCACGACGCTGGGCGTCCTCGTCCTGCTGCCCCTCGCCGCGTTCGAATCGACCTCGGTGCTGCCCGCGGCCGCGCAGACCCTCGTCCGGGCGCGGATCGCGTCCCGGCGGATCAACGACCTGCTCGATCGCGCCGACCGGTCGGTCCCGCACGGCGACCGCCCTGTCGACGGACCGGGACGGCTTCGCGCCGACAACCTGCGGAGCGGGTGGCCCGGCGGTTCCGCGACGAACCCTGTGACCCTCGACCTGGCTCCCGGTGCCCGCGTCGCGCTGGTGGGAACGAGCGGCAGCGGCAAGACCACGACGTTGATGACCCTGGCCGGGCTGCTGAGCCCGGTCACGGGCAGCGTGACGCTCGACGGTGTGCCGCTGGAAGAACTCGAGCCCGCGGCGCTGCGCCACCGTGTCGGATTCTTCGCCGAGGACGCGCACGTCTTCGGCACGTCGGTCCTCGAAAATCTGCGCGTCGCGCGCGGTGACGTCGACGAGACCGAGGCGTACTCCGTGCTCGAAGCGGTGGGGCTCGGACCGTGGGTGGCAGGGCTACCGGAGGGCGTGCACACCGTGCTCGAATCCGGCGCGAGGGCGCTCTCCGGGGGCCAGCGCAGGCGACTGCTGCTGGCCAGGGCACTGCTGTCGCCCGCGCGGATCCTGCTGCTCGACGAACCGGGGGAACACCTCGACGCCGACGATGCGGCACGTCTGCAACGCCGCCTGCTCGACCGGGACGCGGGTCTCGTCGACCCCGAACGCACCGTGGTGGTGGTGACACACCAGCTGCCGTCCGATACCGCCGCCGACGTCGTGATGCACGTCGAGAAAAATACGTTGCCGACTGCGTGAGCCGGGCGTACCTTCGCTGGTACACGAGGAAGGAGGTGGTCTGAAAGTGAGTTTTCTTCGGACATGTGAGGTGGCTGCCCGCTAGCCGCTCGTCGACGACAGCGTTCTCCGACCGCGAGAGGCCGGCGAATACCAGGTAGTCACCCGCCCCCCGAGTCCCCGGATCGTCCCACCGGGCTCGACGAGTTCCGGATCTCTCCGGCTCGCCGAGACGACTCGGGGGTCGTTCGTGTATCGGACCCTCCCCAGTCAGCGAAGTGACGCTTCGCCGCCCTACTCGTTCAGTTGATCGCGATCCGGTCGGGTTCGTTGCCGTCCACCTGGTAGTTCTCACCGGCAGCGATGGCGCGAGGGGCAAGCCCTTGTTCGATGACGAACGTCATGAGTCGCGTGAGAGAGTCCTTGACCTCACGCAGCATCGTCAACGTTGGAGAGTTCGGACTGTTGAACGCTTCGAAGCGGCTGATCTGCGCGGCAGTCCGAGTTTCCGTGTCCGCGAGCTGGTACCAAAGGTTTTGATCGAACGGCAGATCGAGCAGTTTGCGGGCGTATTCGACCGAGACCCGCAATACGAGGGCCTTGAGATCCAACGCGGGCTGCGCTTCGCCGCCTCCACCGGTGACGGCGGAAGTCGCAACGGCCGCGCCTGCGCCGGCCAATCCGCCGAGCATCGCCAATCCACCCACCATTCCGCCCGGTCCGAAGGCAGCGAGTCCCCCGGTGATCGCCGCGGCGCCCGCAGCGGCGGCGGGTGCGGCTGCAATCAATCCGACAGGTCCGGCAGCCAGCAGCGCAACTCCGGCCGCGGCTGTCAGAACCCGACCCCACGGCACTCCACCTCGACGGTCGAGAGATTTCTGAACGTCCTCGATTGCGCGGAGGACCTTCGAACCGACATCGGTACTGAAGCCCATCGCGAAGGTGACCTCCGAAATCGCACGCATCGGTGCCTGCTCGACGTCGATCTCGTAAGGGTCGACCGCATTTGTGAATGCGAGGACAACGAGTTCCCCGACCGCTTCGTGCAGTTCCCACAGGAGCGGCACCGGCGGCAGCTTCCCGTCGACCAGTTGATGCAACTCCTCGGCCAGGGGCTGCTGGCCGACGGTGGCGAGTTCCTCGATCTCGGCGATGATCTGATCCTGACGAAGCCGGAGGGCGCCCAGGTACTTGGCCGCAACCTCCTGGTTCTTGATGTTCCGAGCAACGGCATGACCGTAGTAGAGCATCAAGAGAACAGATGCTTGGGAGTCGGTCAGACGCACCGCAATTCCGGATCGGGTGAGCGCGACGTCTTTGGACGGATAGACGATCTGAGCGACGAGACTGGCGACACCCGGATGCCCGAGGTAGGCGCCCGAGCCGTGTTCGAGGTTTCCGATATCGATGGCGAAGTCCTGCGCTGCGGGGAAGAGTGACGCCAGACCACGGCCGCCGGTCACGATGTCCCGTGGGTTGAAAACGTTGGACCAGTCGTCGACACGTGCGTACGGGAATCTCTTCAGAAGTCGCTCACTGCCCTGGTGCAGCGCGGGGGAGGCGGCAGGACTGCCGATCGTGATGAAGCGGCGGACGTGCACATGCTCGGGCAGGTGATCGAGGAAGTCGATAGCGATGACGCTGCCCAGGCTGTGGGCGATCAGCACGATCTCGTCGGCGTAGTCCTGATCCATGAGGAATCGGAGGACGGCACCACGCAGCGGTTCGTTCTGGACGTACCGGCGGACCTGGGTGAGATCGAACGCGGAAAGATTCCCTATAGCGAATCCCTGCAATGTGTTGAGTGGCGCTTCGGGCAGCACGTGAGCGCCGAAACCCGAAGGCGTCGACGTCAGTCCCAGGTCCCGCTGGATTCGTGCTTGTCTGCGTGCGAACTCGAAGCGCGCTGCAGAATCGTCCTTCACCCGGTACGTCGGGGCCGGCATCTTCGCGCCGATCCCCTCCGTGGAAAGGATCGAACTGTAGCGGGGAGCGAAGGTATCGGCGCGGTCGATCGGGTCGTGACCTGCCTGCACCAGCCCGCGGTTGAGGCCCTCCAGCCAACCGGCCCGTGGGTCTCCGTCTCCGATTCCGTGCAGGAAGACTACTTTGACCGCCACTGGTTTCTCCTCGTCGTAAGGTGCGGCACGCGTCGATGCGCGCCGGAGACAGGGCCGTGCAGGCCGGATGGTGCCGACTGCGCGGAGCCCTGTATGCCCGGTATCGCTACATTGGGGCGGTTCGTTGCACTCAGAATCAGAATGCCGTTGTCGTGAGCGCTGTTTCAGCTACCCACGGCGGGAAAGCCCAGATCACGGTGTCCGGGGGCGCTTCACGACGCTGGCGGAAGTCAGGCACAGCACCGCAGCGGAATCAGTAGCAGCCACAATCCCCACCCGACCTGGACGCCGATGGGCTCTCCGAAGAACTCGGCGGTGATCGAGGTGACCTCGAACAGGTCGTAGACGGAGATCGCCACACACAGGACCCCGATGACGGGGACACCCCATCGAAGTGCCGCCCATTCACCCGAACCTCGGGAGAGCCGCACGAACAACGCAACCGCAGCGATCACACCCAGAACCAGCGTGATGACGCCGTCGCCTTCCACTCCGTTCTTGGTGAACGCGAAGAAGCTCGCCCAGGGCCGAGGCTGCCGACGATGATGCCGAGGCTCGCGATGAGCGCAGCGATCAGATTGGCTGTGTACCGTCGGTCGCCGGCCGGTACGAACCCGTATGCCGGTGAGTCCGTCGAATCGCATGTGACGCCGGGGCGCAGCCGCGGTGGTGACGAGCATCGCATGTGTAGAAACGGACTTATCGGGGGTACCCCCTGACGTGCCGATCCTGACAAAAGCCCACGACGCCCTCCGTTTACGCACGTCACCGGGCGTCTTCTTCACCTCCGCGCTGATATCGCTGCTGTTCGTCGTGGTGACTGTTGCGTTCACGACCACAGTCGACTCCGTGTTCAGCACCGCTTCCAGTTGGATCATGACCAACCTCGGATGGTTCTATATCCTGGGCGTCACGACGTTCCTGATCTTCCTGGTGATCATTGCGCTGACGCACTACGGACGCGTCCGGCTCGGCGGCGACGACGAGCGTCCCGAGCACTCCACCCTCGCGTGGTTCTCGATGCTCTTCGCGGCGGGAATCGGCACGATCCTGATGTTCTGGAGCGTTGCGGAACCGATCTCCCATTTCGCGAATCCTCCACAGCAGGACGTGGCGCCGGAATCCGAGGCGGCCGCGCGTGAAGCAATGGGCTTCACGCTCTACCACTTCGGATTCCACACGTGGGCGATCTTCGCACTGCCGGGTCTGTGCTTCGGTTACTTCATCTACAAGCGCAAGCTCCCGCCCCGTGTCAGCTCGATCTTCGCGCCCCTGCTCGGCGGGCGGATCTACGGTCCGATCGGCAAGACGATCGACGTGGTTGCGATCATCGGCACGATCTTCGGCGTCGCGACGTCCGTCGGCCTCGGTACGCTCCAGATCAACGCCGGCCTCGCCCAGCTCTTCGGACTCGAGGAGTCCGGCATCATCCAGATTGCGCTCATCGCCCTCGTCACTGTCATGGCGGGCGTCTCGGTGGCTCTCGGTCTCGACAAGGGCATCAAGCGGTTGTCGAACTTCAACATCGGCCTAGCGGTGATGCTTCTGATCTTCGTCCTGGTCACCGGCCCCAGCCTGTTCCTGCTCAAGGGGATGATCGAGTCGGTCGGCATCTACGCCGACACCCTGCCGAACCTCGCGTTCTGGAACGACACGTTCGCCGACTCCGGCTGGCAGAACACCTGGACGGTGTTCTACTGGGCCTGGACCATCACCTGGTCGCCGTTCGTCGGCATCTTCATCGCGCGCATTTCGCGCGGCCGGACAATCCGCGAATTCGTCGCCGGGGTGCTGGCTCTGCCGGTGCTCTTCTCGATCATCTGGTTCAGCATCTTCGGGATGGGTTCCTTCCACATCGAGCTCGAGGGTGACGGGGGTCTTGTCGAACGTGTCGTCGATGCGGGCGACATCCCCGGTGCGCTGTTCGAATTCCTCGGCAACTTCCCGCTTACAGGGCTGGTGTCGGGCATTGCGATCCTGCTGGTGGTGATCTTCTTCGTCACTTCGGTGGACTCGACTGCCATGGTCCTGGACATGATGTCCGGCGGCACCGAAGGGAAGGCACCCATGCATCAGCGGCTGTTCTGGGCCGTGATCATGGGCCTGGTCGCTGCCACCATGCTCGTCGCGACCGGTAAGGACGGACTGGACGCGCTACAGCAGGTGATCACCGTGGTCGGTCTGCCCTTCTTCGTGATGGGCTTCGTCATGATGTACAGCCTGGTGCGCGGTATCCGTGAGGATCTCGGTGAACTCCCCGAACCGGTTACCCGGCAGTGGACCGAAGTCAAGACCGCCGAGGACCTCGAAGCCGCGGAAGGGCGTCCGGCGCCGGAGGTCGTGGTCGTGACGCGCGCCATTCCGGACGAGATCGACGGAGACGACGGCGGACGAGACGAGCGGGAACGCTCTTCGGCCGACGCGGGCAACGGATCGGCGCCCGGGGCGGAAAGCCACTCGGGCGTGGAAGCGGAGTCGGCTCGTTAGCCGACGTGGCGTGCGAGCCGCGCAGACATGCGCGGCCGCATGTCGCCGTCGGGGGTGACGCGTTCCTCGACGTAGGCGAGGTCGCCGCCCTCGACGATGCCGTACAGGCGCTTGGCGCCGCCCACGACTTCGCCGGACCGGGTCCGGATCACCACGTCGGTGGCGAGTTCCCACGACGACTGGGTCAGGGCGGTGCCGTAATACAACTCGACGACGCCGGAACTGTGGGTGAGCAGCAGTTCGAGGGTCTCGGGGTCGTCGCTGTCGGGGCCGCCTGTACCGGATACGCGCCAGAATCCGCTTTCGCGACGGTCCTCGGCGACGTAGTCGCCGTTCTCGTCGAGACGCCACGAGCGGGCTTCCCATACGAGATAGTCACCGCCGTTGTGCGCGACGACGATCTGCTGACCGAACGGGTAGTCGGTGGCGGTTTCGGGGTCGTGTGCCTCACCCTCGCCGCGCCACACGCCCACCAGCGGAAGGAGCGCGAGCAGGGCAGGGTTCAGATCGGCGCCGCGCCGCAGGTTCGCGGTGTCGTCGACGCCGGGCAGACCGGACAGGACGGGGATATTCAGCTCGGCGGTGACCCGCGCACGCTCTGCGGCCTGCGCTATGGCCTCGTCGCCGCTACGCCGAGTACCGCCGTCCGACTGGTCCGTCATGACCCGTCGGAGACCAGACGGTAGATGGTGTACAGCGCGAACCAGGTGATGAGCACCGCTGCAAGGACCAGCAAGAGTTCGAAGAAGATGACCACGGGGTCATTCTAGACTGCACCGGCTTCGCTTCACGACAAAGGGCCTCGCTCCCGGTGATCGGGGGCGAGGCCCTGTGTTCCGGAGCCGTAGCTCCAGTCTTTGCCGTGTGCTACTTCGCGACCGTGACGTCGACGTTGTGGACGCCCGGAGCGCTGGGGCTCACCGTCGAGGTGCCGTTTCCGGCACTCGACAGTGCGCGCACCGTCCACTCGCCGGGCGCGGCGAAGAACCGGAAGTCGCCGGTGGCGGAGGCGACGACCTCGGCGGTGAACTCGCCGGTGCCGTCGAGCAGACGCACGAATGCGCCACCGACCGGTTCACCGGAGGCGTTGAGGACGCGGCCGGTGATGACCGTTTCCTTCTCGACATCCACGCCCGCGGGCAGGTTCTGGCTCTGAACAGGTGCTCCGCACATATTTATGCTCCCAACTCGATCGGTGCGCCGACGAGCGAGCCGTACTCGACCCAGCTGCCGTCGTAGTTCTTGACGTTCTTCTTGCCGAGGATCTCCTGCAACACGAACCAGGTGTGGCTCGAGCGCTCGCCGATACGGCAGTAGGCGATGGTTTCCTTGCTGTCGTCGAAGCCCTTCGCCGCGTACAGCGCGGTGAGTTCGTCGTCGGACTTGAAGGTGCCGTCCTCGTTGGCGGTGGTGCTCCAGGGGATGTTGACGGCGCCGGGGACGTGGCCACGCTGCTGTGCCTGTTCCTGCGGCAGGTGGGCCGGGGCGAGAATCTTGCCGGCGAACTCGTCGGGGGAACGCACGTCGACGAGATTCTTGGAACCGATCGCGTCGATCACCTCGTCGCGGAAGGCACGGATCGACGTGTCCGGTGCCTGTGCCTTGTATTCGGTTGCGGGCCGGGTGACTTCGTCCTTCGACAGCGGGCGGCCGTCGAGTTCCCACTTCTTGCGACCGCCGTCGATGAGCTTGATGTCCTGGTGGCCGTACAGCTTGAAGTACCAGTAGGCATACGCGGCGAACCAGTTGTTGTTGCCGCCGTACAGCACGACGGTGTCGTCGTTGGCGACGCCCTTGGCGGACAGCAACGCCGAGAACTGTTCCTGATTCAGGAAGTCGCGGCGGACGCCGTCCTGCAGGTCCTTGCGCCAGTCCAGCCGGATGGCGCCTTCGATATGGCCGCCGTCGTAGGCGCTGGTGTCCTCGTCGACCTCGATGAACACGGTCTTGGGTGCATCGAGATTCTGCTCTGCCCAATCGGCGGAGACCAGGACGTCGGAGCGAGCCATGGATATTCCTTTCGGTGATGGTGCGTGTGGATGTTGAAGCCGGGTGGTGATCAGGCCGCGACGGAACGCAACCGAGCGATCAGTGGGTAGATCTGGCAGCCGAGGCAGAAGCCGAAGGCGGCATTCAGGAGAGCGGCGAACAGCGCGAAGCCGGTGGCCACGATTCCGACGGTTCCGGCGCCGAGCGCGAACGCGACGGTGCCGACAGCCGCGAATGCGAAGCCGACGAACTGTGCAAAGCGCAGTGGCGCAACAGGTTCGGTCTCGGAAGGTGCGCCCAATCGTGGTGCGACCAGGCCTGCGAACAGCGCGCCGTACGGGCTGCGCCGCGGACCGAACGCTGCGCCGATCGCGAAGACGAGGGCCTGCACCCCGAGCACAACGCCCGCAACGGTGTTCGAGACCGTCGAGACGAGCAGTACGACGACCAAGACGGCGGTGGTGATCCACGCTGCGAAACGCGGTCCGCGGACGTCGACCTGCGAACCGGTACGGGTGGGACCGGGAACGGACATGAGAGTGCTCCTGCTGGGATCCGGGATAGCTGAGCGGGATTCGGTCGCCGAACCGCGACCGACCGCGGGGAAACGCATCGGGGGAGACGTCAGCAACTGCGGAGCGGGGACAGGAGCCCGCGGTGACTACTCAGCAGCCGTGCGTCAGGAGCAGGTACAACAACACGCGCCGAGGCGGCACAGGTCGACTGCGCGGCGTCGGGTGAGCATCAGCTCCTGGCGTGTGTGCACGCGAGGAGTTTAACCGAAGATCGGGGGAAATAGGACCACTGCGTATTACAGAGACGCGAGGGCAGCGCGGAGGTCGGCGGCCTCCGGTACACCGGACACCCGGTAGCGCTCGCGACCGGCGGCGTCGAACACGAAGGTCGTCGGTAGCGACATCACCCTGAGTTGCCTGGCGGGAAGCGGATTCTCGTCGAGGTCGAGTTCCACGTCGAGCGCTTCTCCGGAAGTGTCACCGAGGACACGAGCGATCACGCGGCGGACGGATGCGCACGGTCCGCACCACGGAGCCGAGAAGTGCAGGATCACGGGTACGCCGCCGCCCACCCCCACCGCTGCGAGCGCAGGGTCGACGTGTTCCGGTCCGGCGGCTTCCGGGCTGCTCGCGCGGAACTTGCCGGCGCGTGTGCGCAACATCACGCCGACTCCGAGTGCGGCGACGATCACAATTGCGAGAACAACGAGTGCGATCACGGGGCTGCCTGCACCTCGGTGAGATCGATCGTGGTGTTGTGCGCCTCGCCCTCGATGACGATGCGCGATCCCCGTGCCTCCACGAACGTCGGCTTCACGCCGAAGGGTAGATCCTGAGGCTCGATCGTCGTGGTGAACAACCCGAGCACGACCGGCTTCAGCGCGTCGGGCACCGCGAAGTCCGCGCGCCCCTCCCGGCCGAAGTACAGGTCGGACGCCACGATGTGCACGCGGTCCCCGTCGAGCACGAGGTCGGCCTGCACGCTCACCGTCGCGGGCTCCGGCCCGACCGGCACGGTACCGGTGAGCACGACGCCGCCGGCAGTCGTCGGTCCGGATCCTCCCGACCCGCCGGTCCCGTCGGACTTGCTCTCCGGAGGGGCGGAAATCTGCAGGTCAGGGATGTTGTAGAGCTGCCCGAGTTCGGTGGCGTCGATCATGACGCGGCCGAACAGGAGGTCCACCGGCACGGTACGGATCGACCCGTCGAGCAGTTCGCCCGCGGCGGCATGGGCGCCGATGAGGTTCGCTTCGACGGTGATGTCCCCGAGCATCTCGGTGTGCACTCCGTCGGCCACGATTTCCACGTTCTCGTAATGCCCGTTGCGGGCCTGGAGAAGGAACGGGAAGCCGTGAATGGTGACGGCGGGATCGGCCTGGAGTACGCCACCCTCGCGCAGTGCACGAGACACGCGGTACTCGGACCACGCCGCCGCGCCGAAGTCGGTGAGAACGGCGACTCCGAGCAGGACCACGAGACCGAAGATCAGTTTGCGCACGCCTCCCATTGTGGCCGACGCGGCCGCGGGCACCGTGCCGCGGATGCGAGCAGCGTGTCCGAAATGTGGGAATCGATCTTCTGCGACGTCGTGCTTACATGCCGGTAACAAACAGAGCGCTAATCTGTAGCACGTCGTTTACGCACCCGATCCGCGCTGGTAGCGCGAGGAACTGGAGGCCCAGTGGAGCTTCTCCTTCTGACCTCCGACCCGAACCCGGACGCGGTCCTGCCGTCGCTGGCGCTGCTGGCGCACTCGGTCCGACCGGCTCCGACGGAAGTATCGTCGCTGCTCGAGGCCAGTTCTGCCGACATAGCGGTCGTCGATGCGCGCAGCGATCTCGCGGCAGCACGAGGACTGTGTCGTCTGCTCGGCAGTACAGGGTCGGCTATCCCGGTTATCGCGGTGCTCACCGAAGGCGGCCTGGTTGCCGTGAATCCCGAGTGGGGCCTCGACGACATCCTGCTCACGACCACCGGCCCGGCCGAACTGGATGCGCGGTTGCGCCTTCTCGTCGGACGTGCAGGCGGCCTCGTCAGCGCGGAGAGTTCGGGCAAGATCACCCTCGGTGAACTGTCGATCGACGAAGGCACCTACACCGCCCGGTTGCGTGGTCGTCCCCTCGACCTGACGTACAAGGAGTTCGAACTCCTCAAGTACCTCGCCCAGCACGCCGGCCGGGTGTTCACCCGTGCACAGCTTCTGCAGGAGGTGTGGGGTTACGACTTCTTCGGTGGCACCCGCACTGTCGACGTGCACGTCCGGCGCCTGCGAGCGAAGCTCGGCCCCGAATACGAATCCCTGATCGGGACCGTCCGCAACGTCGGCTACAAGGCTGTCCGGCCGTCCTCCCGGAACAAAGCAGGGGGTATCGCCCCGGAACTCGAGGAGTCCGAGGCAGAATTCGCCGAATGAGCATTGCGTCCGAGTTCACCGGTCTTCCGTCGTCCGAACAGGCGCAGGGGGTGCGCGACGTCATCGCCCGAGCGGGCGCTGCCGACGGCACCGCGCCGGTCTCGGAGCAGGTGATCCACTCCCTCACCCGCGACAGCGACGCCAGACACCTGATCAGGACGGTCGACGACACCGTCGTCGGCTACGCGAACCTCGTACCCGCGCACGAGGACCATCCCGCCATGGCCGAAGTGGTCGTCGACCCCGCCCATCGGGGGCAGGGACTCGGCGGTGAACTGGTCGACGCCGCGCTGACGGCCGGCGGCGACGGCGCCCGGGTCTGGGCACACGGTGACCTTCCGGCAGCGCGCGCTGTGGCACACCGGCTGGGATTGACCGGCGTTCGTGAACTGCTCCAGCTCCGCCGCCCCCTCGACGTCCCCGAACTACCCGCCGTCGCGGTACCGGACTCGATCGTGCTGCGCACCTACCAGGGGCCGAACGACGACTCCGAACTGCTCCGGGTCAACGCGGCGGCTTTCGAGTGGCATCCCGAGCAAGGACGCTGGACGGACGTCGACGTCGCGGAGCGCCGCGCGGAGTCGTGGTTCGACCCCGAAGGGTTGTTCCTCGCGTTCGACGCCGCCGATCCCGATGTCCTGCTGGGGTTCCATTGGACGAAGGTGCATCCGGCCACGGACGGGGAGGAAGCCCTCGGAGAGGTGTACGTCGTCGGCATCGACCCGTCCGCGCAGGGTCGCGGCCTGGGACGGCTGCTCACACTCGCGGGGTTGCATCACCTCCGCGACCGTGGGCTCCACACCGTGTTGCTCTACGTCGAAGGTGACAACACCGCGGCGCTCAACACCTACGGCAAGCTGGGATTCGAGCGTTTCCACGTGGACGTCGCCTACGCCCGATCGTGACCGCGGCAACAGTGCCGGCGTGACCGCGGCAACAGTGCTGCCAGGTGTATCCGGTCTGTTCATCCCCCGTTCACCCGGGGTCGTCCGCCAGTCAACCGTGAGCACCTAGTTTTTTCATACGGGTCCGTTGTGGCGGCCCGGCGCAGGGATCACCCGCGCCTCGATTCCGCTGCCTTCGGTCAGCGGTCGTGAACTCCGGAGGAGTACAGGTGAACCTCAAGCGCAATGGTGCCCTGCTGGGCGCATTGGCGGTCGGTGCTCTCACGCTCACCGCGTGCGGTACCGACGACAACTCGGGTTCGATAGATGTGGATGCGTCCGCGTCCAGTGCCACCTGTGAGGGAAAACCCAACCTGTCCGCTGCCGGCTCATCCGCACAGAAGAATGCGATGGACCAGTTCGTGGCCACCTACATCGCCGTGTGCTCGCAGAAGGGCACAACGGTCAACGTCGCATACAACCCGACGGGCTCGGGTGACGGTCGCACACAGTTCACCGCCAGGCAGATCGACTTCGCCGGGTCCGATTCCGCGATCAAGGGTGAGCAGGCCGAGCAGGCTCTCGAGCGCTGCGCCGGCAACCCCGCCTGGAACCTTCCGCTGGTGTTCGGCCCGGTCGCGCTGGCATACAACCTCGACGGAGTCGACGGCCTCGTGCTCGACGCCGCGACCACCGCCAAGATCTTCAACGGCTCGATCACCACGTGGAACGATCCGGCCATCGCCGCACTCAACGAGGGTGTGGACCTGCCCGACAACGCGATCACGCCGATCGTGCGCTCCGACTCGTCGGGCACCACGGACAACTTCCAGCAGTACCTCGAGGTCGCGTCCGACGGTGCATGGACCACCGGCGCGGGATCCGACTTCACCGGTGGCACCGGTGAAGGCGCGAAGGGCTCAGCGGGCGTCGCGCAGGCAGTGAGCGGCTCCCCCGGCTCGATCACCTACGTGGAGAAGTCGTTCGCGGATCAGAACGGGCTGAGCATGGCGCGGATCGACAACGGCTCGGGCCCGGTCGAACTCACCGAGGAGTCCGCCGCCAAGGCAATCGAGGGCGCCGAGTTCGCGCCCGCGGTCGAAGGTGATCTCACGCTGGACCTGTCCTCGATCTTCGGGAGCACCGAGCCGGGCACCTACCCGCTCGTTCTCGCCACGTACGAGATCGTCTGCTCCGCCGGATACGACGCCGACACCGCTTCCGCTGTGAAGTCGTTCCTTCTCTCGGCGGCCAACGAGGGTCAGGACGGCCTCGGGGAACAGGGTTACGTGCCGCTGCCGAGCTCCTTCCAGGAGCGTCTGACCCAGTCGATCGACGCCATCGCGTCCGAATAGATCGGTGGACCGCCCGTTCCTGACGAACACGCCCAGAGAGAATATGAGCGCACATGACTGACGCGCCCACGAAAACGGCTCGTACGGAGTCGGACGACCCGGCCCGGTCAGGAACGGGCGGTCACCCTGGTACTACGGAGGCAACGATCAGCACCACACCACCCTCGGAGCGCACGCACAAGACTGTCGTGCGACCGGGCGACCGCATCTTCGGCTCGCTGGCCACCGGCTCCGCGATCCTGATCTCGGTGATCATCGGCGCGATCGCGGTGTTCCTGGTGTGGCGTGCCGTGCCCGCTCTGCAGCGCAACACCGTCAACTTCCTCACGAGCGACCAGTGGATCACGCAGGACATCGAGGACATGGCCTTCGGCGTCCTCGACCTGTTCCAGGTCACGGTGCTGGTCTCGCTCTTCGCGCTCGCCCTCGCGATGCCTGTCGCGCTCGGTATCGCGATCTTCCTGACCACCTACTGCCCGGGCCGCCTCAAGAAGCCGCTCGCCTACGTGATCGATCTTCTCGCCGCGGTCCCGTCGATCGTCTACGGCTTGTGGGGGGTGCTCGTGCTCGCGCCCTTCCTGCGCCCGATCGCCTCGTGGCTCAACACCACGTTCGGCTGGTTCCCGTTGTTCGCCACGGGCAGCGGTTCGATCGCGGGCGGTGGCACGATCTTCACCGCGGGGATCGTCCTGGCAGTGATGATCCTGCCGACGATCGCGGCGGTGAGCCGCGAGGTGTTCGTCCAGACGCCGGTCGCGCACATCGAGGCCGCGCTCGCGCTCGGAGCCACCCGCTGGGAGGTCGTCCGGACGACCATCATCCCGTTCGGCAAGTCCGGCTACGTCAGCGGATCGATGCTCGGTCTCGGCCGCGCACTCGGTGAGACGATGGCGCTCTACCTGATCCTGCGCACGACGTCCGCCGGGTTCTCGTGGTCCCTGTTCGATGGCGGCGCCACGATCGCGTCGAAGATCGCTCTCGGCTACGCCGAGTTCAACAACGATATCCAGGCAGGTGCCTACATCGCTGCCGGCCTGGTGCTCTTCGTGCTGACCTTCCTGGTCAACGCCGCGGCCCGCATGGTGGTCGCAGGAAAGAGGGACTGACCGATGTCGACGACAACCCTCGACTCGCCCGTCAAGGCACCCACCTTCCAGAAGGTGAGCACCCGCCGGCGCATCACCGACGTCGGCGCCACCGTGCTGGTGACCCTGTCGGTACTCGTCGCGCTGGTGCCGCTCGTCTGGGTGCTGGCCACGGTCGTCGCCAAGGGCCTTCCGGCCCTGATGTCGGCCACGTGGTTCACCCACTCGTTGAGCGGCCTGACCGCCTCTTCGACAGGCGGCGGCATCTATCACGCGCTGGTGGGCACCCTGCTGCAGGGACTCGTCTGCGCGATCATCTCGATACCGCTCGGCGTGTTCGTCGCGATCTACCTCGTGGAGTACGCAGGCCGGTCCAAGCTCGGGAAGATCACGACCTTCATGGTCGACATCCTCAGCGGTGTGCCGTCGATCGTCGCGGCGCTGTTCATCTACGCCCTGTGGGTGTCCACGTTCGGAATGCCCAAGTCGGGCTTCGCGGTATCCCTCGCGCTCGTGCTGCTGATGGTGCCGGTAGTGGTGCGCAGCACCGAGGAGATGCTGCGGATCGTGCCGCAGGACCTCCGCGAAGCCTCCTACGCGCTGGGTGTGCCCAAGTGGAAGACCATCGTCAGGATCGTCCTTCCCACGTCGATGGCCGGAATCATCACGGGCATCATGCTCGCCCTCGCCCGGGTCATGGGCGAAACCGCGCCGCTGCTGATCCTCGTCGGGTACGCGCCGTTCATCAATTTCGACCTGTTCGGCGGTGAGCAGGGTTCGCTCCCCGGTGTCATGGTCGCCGAAATGAACAACCCGACTGCCGCCGGTTCGCAGCGCATCTGGGGCGCCGCCCTCACACTGATTCTTGTGATCGCGGTGCTGAACGTCGCGGCCAAGGTGATCAGCCATTACTCGCAGGTCGGCTCGAGGAAGTAGCCGCCGCATGACCTTCTCTCACGACATCGATACACCAGTAGGGAGCCTGTAATGGCCAAGCGTCTGGATCTCAAGGACGTCAACATCTTCTACGGAAAGTTCCACGCCGTTGCCGACGTGACCCTTTCCGTGCCGCCGCGGAGCGTCACCGCGTTCATCGGGCCGTCGGGCTGTGGCAAGTCCACCGTTCTGCGCTCGCTCAACCGGATGCACGAGGTCACCCCCGGCGCCCGCGTCGAGGGATCCGTGCTGCTCGACGGTGAAGACATCTACGGCGCCGACGTAGATCCGGTGGGCGTGCGTAAGACCATCGGCATGGTGTTCCAGCGCCCGAACCCGTTTCCCACCATGTCCATCCGGGACAACGTGGTCGCCGGCCTGAAGTTGCAGGGCGCACGCGACAAGAAGACGCTCGACGAGGTTGCCGAGAAGTCGCTGCGCGGCGCGAACCTGTGGAACGAGGTCAAGGACCGCCTCGACAAGCCCGGCGGTGGTCTCTCCGGTGGCCAGCAGCAGCGACTGTGCATCGCGCGCGCGATCGCGGTCCAGCCCGACGTGCTGCTCATGGACGAGCCCTGCTCCGCGCTCGACCCGATCTCGACCCTCGCCATCGAGGATCTGATCGCCGAACTCAAGCAGGACTTCACGATCGTCATCGTCACCCACAACATGCAGCAGGCTGCGCGCGTGAGCGATCAGACCGCATTCTTCAACCTGGAGGCGACCGGTCGTCCGGGTCGGCTCGTCGAGATCGACGACACCGAGAAGATCTTCTCCAACCCGACCCAGAAGGCCACCGAGGACTACATCTCGGGTCGTTTCGGCTGACCCGAGACCTGGTGCGTCACACGCGAAGGCCCCGGCGGGAACATCCCGCCGGGGCCTTCACGTGTCTCGGACGAATCAGGATTCGGTGGGGTACACCGTCAGTTTGTCGACTTTGTTACCCAGTTCGCGGATGTCTTCTTCCGTGGGGAGCTTGCCGGTGACCAGGAAGATCACGCGCCGGCCGACCTCCACCGCGTGGTCCGCGAAGCGCTCGTAGAAGCGACCGAGCAGGGTGACGTCGACGGCCGCGGCGACGCCGTGCTTCCACTCCGGGTCCATGAGGACCTTGAAGAGATGGCGGTGCAGATCGTCCATCGCTTCGTCTTCGTGATGGAGACGCAACGCGCGCTCCGGGTCGCGGGTTTCGAGGATTTCGCGGGTGGCCCCGCCGAGGGCTACCGCGATGCGGCCCATCTCGGCGAAGTATCCCTTGACCTCGTCGGGAAGCACGTGGTTCGGATGACGCCGGCGGGTCGCCTTCGCGATGTGCAGGGCGAGTGCGCCCATGCGATCGATGTCGGCGACGATCTGGATACCGCTGACCACCGCTCGGAGATCGCCCGCGACCGGCCCCTGGAGGGCGAGGAGCTGGAACGCCTTCTCCTCACACACCACGGCGAGGTCGGTGATCTTGTCGTGCTCCTCGATCACCTGCTCGGCGAGGCCGAGATCGGCGGTGAGTAGGGCTTCGGTGGACCGCTCCATTGCAAGTCCGGCGAGTCCGGCCATCTCTCCGAGGAGGTCACCGAGTTCGCTCATTTGTACGTTGTAGACGACGCGCATAATGGCACACCCTACGGTGCGGAAAAGTACAGGTCACGAGCATCGGGTGAACCCCGGGTGAACGAGTGGGCAGGAGCGGCGTCACCCGCAGAGATCGTCCCCTGCGTTGGTGATCGACAGATCGGGCGGGAGTTCGATCGAATCCTTGCTGGAGGGCGCTTCGATCTTCACCGGCTCGAGCCGGCTTCCCGCAGGAGTGGGGGCGACGACCGTGCCGTCGAACCCGGTGCCGAGCACGATCTCGACGATCGAACCGAGCTGGGCGGATGCGGGTGCCTCCTGCAGCACAGCGCCCGGGAACGCCGTGGCGACGGTCATCGCCTCGGCCTCCTGGCCCGCCGCGAAGCGGATCACCGTCTTGGCGCTCGTGCCCGAGTAGTTGCCGACCTCGTAGACGGGGAAGCCGTACGCCCCGACGGTTTCGGCGATCCGGGCTGCCAGGCCGGACTCACCGGACGCGTTGGAGACCTGCACGCTCACCGCGCCCGGGTCGACCGCGATCTGAGCGGGAGCAGTCGGAGCCGGCTCCGGTGGTGGGGCACCGGCGTCGTCCTGAGGTTCCTCGCGCCGTTCACCGGGGAGGGGGAGATCGTCGATGATCGCGGTGAAGATCGACTCGATGTCGTCGAGCCGGGGGATTTCGTTCCCCCAGTCGTTCGTTCCCGCGGTGGGCACGGTCAGGAAGGTGACGGCTCCGGCGTCGACGTTCTGCAGTGAGCGGCCCAGCTTGACCAACGATTCGGTGTTGACGTTCTCGACGAACGTCGCGCTGGTGAACGCGCTGATGAACCCGTTGAGTTTGCCCGGATCGAGGAGGACCTTGTTCGACAGGGCCGAGCGCAGCAGCGACGACAGGAATTTCTGCTGCCGGGTGATCCGGCCGTAGTCGCCGTTGCCTTCGGTGAAGACGTAGCGCGCCCGGACATAATCGAGTGCCTTGTGGCCGCTCAGGGTGTGCGTGCCGGGCGAGTCCAGAATGGTGCCGAGTTCCCCGTCCTCGAGTGGCGTGGTGGTACATACCTCGACCCCGCCGACCTTGTCGACCATGGCTTCGAACCCGGCGAAGTCGATGCCGACGAAGTGGCCGATCTTCAACCCGGACATCTTCTGGATGACCTTGACCAGGCATTTCGGCCCACCGAGGGCATACGTGGCGTTGAGCTTGTCGCCGTCCGCCGCAGGGAAGGTATCCGAGCTGTAGTCGCCGGTCGAGCTGTCCCAGCCGCGGCACACCGGACGTTCCACATCGAGATCGCGGGGGAACGACACCGCGACGACACGGCTGCGGTCCGCCGGGATGTTGACGAGGATCACGGTGTCGGCGCGGGCTCCCTCCGCGTCCTCGGTGGTGCCGGCTCCGACCGCGCCGCTGGCTCCGGCACGGGTGTCGGTGCCGACGATGAGATAGGTCTCGTCGCCGGTCTGCCCGGCCGCGTCGACGATGTCGGCGGACTCCGTGTCGAGCGCCGCGATCTGCGAGAAACCCGCTTCCGTCGACTTCACGTATGTCCACACCGATCCGGTGCCGAGGAGTGCGAGGACCGAGAAGAACGCGACCGCGGACCGGGCCGCGACGCGCAGCCTGCGATCCTTCCGTCGCTTGCTCGACTCGAGGCGGGTCAGTCCGTCTGTTCCGACCTCTTTCGGTGCCGCGTGCGCCCGGACCGTCCGGGTGTGGACGGGCTCGTCGTGCAGGTCGTCGTCGACAGGGGGCTCGGCCTCGAAGTCGTCGTCGACCGGCGCGATCAACTCGGTCGGACTGTCCTCGACGGGAGGCCGGGGTGCGCGCCGGGGCGGAGGGGGGCCGGGCGGGGGAACGGCCGCACGGGGCGGCGGCACCACGGGCTGCCGCGGCGGGGCGGCGGGCGGTGGCGGGGCGACGGGCGGTGGCGAGGCGACAGGCGGCCGCGGGGGGCCGGGCTGCGGTGTTCGCACCGGTGGAGGCGGTGGTGCGGCAGGAGGTGCTGCGGTGGGTGGTACGGGGGGAGGCGATGCGGGAAGGGGCCGGCCCGCGGGCGGCGGAGGAACCGGCCGGTCGGGCGGACTCGCGGGAAGACCGTTGCGCGGATGTGCGGGAGGCAGTGAGGACGACGCCGTGACCGGGGGCGTGACCGGGGGCGTGGGCGTCGGCGTTGGGGGAGGTGACCCGTCTCGGCGCGACACCTTGTCGACGAGGTCCGCGACGGTGAGCCGCTCCGGGTCGCCGGCGTCCGCGGCGCGGCGGTTCCGGCCGGAATCACGGCGGCTTGCCGCGTGGTCACCCTCGGAGTGCGCCTCCGCGGAATGCGCACCTCTGGAACGGGCATCCTCCGAATGAGCGCCACCGGCACGCGCACCGTCGGCCGGGATGTCGGCGCGGCGGGCACGACTGCGGCGGCGATGCCCGGACGGAGCCTCACGGAAGGTGGGGTCGGCTATCGGACGTTCCCAAGGAGCGCGATTGTCGGGCAGGCCCGAGTCGTGCCCTTCGTCCACCGGTGCCTTGCCTCTCCGCGGGTCGACCGCATTCGCGCGCACCGCCCGCATAGGGGGCGGTGCGCAATGATCCCGTCATGATACTGACCGTCTGTTACCGAAGCGGTACACGCGGCCGGTGACGGACCCCTCATGTGGACGCGCACACGACGGGAAGGGTAAGGACTCCTACCCGCCCGAGTGCATGATGTCGGCACCTACCGGGACGCAGGTGTCCTCCGGATCGTCGAGCCAGCCCTCGGGCAGTGCGACGCTGCTCGGTGAACCCTGACGCCCACGGGGGCCCTCCGCATCCGCGGGAAACGGCACGTCGGCGTCGAGTTTTCCGAGCAGATCATCGAGTTCGGCGAGCGAAGACACCCGCGCGAGACCGCTGCGGACTTCGGACCCGGCGGGGAAGCCGCGCAGGTACCACGCGATGTGCTTGCGGAGTTCGCGAGTGCCGCGGTCTTCGCCGTGATGGTCGGCGAGCAGCTCGGCGTGGCGCCGCATGATCTGCGTCACTTCTCCCAGGGACGGAGGAGTGGGGATCTCCTGGCCGTTGAGCGCGGCGCTGAGTTCTGCGAAGAGCCACGGGCGGCCCAGGCAGCCGCGACCGACGACCACGCCGTCGCACCCGGTCTGGGTCATCATCTTCTCCGCATCCCCCGCGTCGAAGATGTCGCCGTTGCCGAGAACCGGGACGGTGGTGACGTGCTCTTTGAGCCGGGCGATCTCGTTCCAGTCCGCAGCGCCCGAGTACCGCTGCGCGGCGGTCCGGGCGTGCAGTGCCACAGCCGCCGCGCCCTCGTCGGCGGCGATGCGCCCGGCGTCGAGGTGGGTGTGGTGCTCGTCGTCGATGCCGACCCGGAACTTCACCGTCACCGGGATATCGGTGCCCTCGGTGGCCCGCACCGCAGCGGCCACGATCTGCCCGAACAGTCGGCGCTTGTACGGAAGGGCAGACCCGCCGCCCTTCCGGGTGACCTTGGGCACCGGGCAGCCGAAGTTCATGTCGATGTGATCGGCCATGTTCTCGTCGACGATCATCTTCGCCGCCGCGTACGTGGTGTCGGGATCGACGGTGTACAGCTGGAGTGAACGCGGGGTTTCGGTGGGGCCGAACGTCGTCATGTGCATGGTGACGGGATGTCGCTCGACCAGAGCGCGGGCGGTGACCATCTCGCACACGTAGAGCCCGGAGGTGCTTCCGGCTCGTTCGAGTTCGAGTTCGCGGCACAGAGTGCGAAATGCGACGTTCGTCACTCCCGCCATCGGCGCCAGCACGACCGGGCTGTTCAGTTCGAGCGAGCCGATGCGAAGGGGTGACATAAAGAACCTCTGAAAGCGTTGTGTTTCAACAAGACTGCGAACTCCCGCGGTACCTCGCCGGGGAGACGACTGTGCCCGGTACCGAGAGCGGTACCGGGCACAGGATAACCGTTTACCGACGTAGGCCCCGAATCTGCCGGGACGAACCTCGGTCCGGGGTCAGGACAGGGCGCCCGCGCGTTCCAGTTTGGCTGCTTCGCGTGCGAGCGACCGGTCGCGCATGTCCTCGAACTTCACGGCCTGGCGCTCGAGTTCTTCGAGGTAGGTCCCCAGTTCGTCGATGAGCTGGGCGCCACCGGCTCCGAAATCGCGTTCGAAGATCCGCCACTTGCGCAGCACCGGCATCACCACGTCGTCGAGGTGCTGACGCAGGTCGTAGATGCCGTGCTTCGCCATGAGCACTCCGTTGCGGCGGAAATTGGGCATCCCCGCTCCGGGCATCTCGAAGGTGCGGAGAACGTGAACGATCGCCTCCAGTGCCTGCACGGGCGCGACGTCGAGCGCGGCGTCGCAGATGTTGCGGTAGAAGATCATGTGCAGGTTCTCGTCGGCGGCGATCCGCTGCAGCATCTTGTCGGCCACGGAGTCGTTGCAGGCCAGACCTGTGTTGCGGTGCGACACGCGCGTCGCGAGTTCCTGGAACGTCACGTACGCGACCGAATGGAGCATTCCCGTCTCGTTCGGGGAACCGAAGCCGTTGGTCATGTGCTCCATGCGCGCATTCTCGAGTGCCACCGGGTCGACACCGCGGGTGACGACGAGGTAGTCGCGCATCACGATGCCGTGGCGGTTCTCCTCGGCGGTCCAGCGGCCCACCCAGGTACCCCACGCGCCGTCCCGGGAGAACGCCTCCGCGATCTCGCGGTGGTACGAGGGCAGGTTGTCCTCGGTGAGGAGATTGGTGATCATCGCCGCCTTGGCGACCTCGCCGAGCTGTGACTGCTCGGGCTCCCAGTCGACTCCGCCCATCGCAGCGAAGTTGCGTCCTTCGTCCCACGGGACGTAGTCGTGAGGATGCCAGTCCTTCGCCATCGACAGGTGACGGTCGACGTTCGCTTCGGCAACGGGCTCCAGCTCGCGTAGCAACTCCAACTGTGTCAGGACTCGCGTCATACCTTCGTACCCTCCGTGTGGTGTCGCATGAACTCTGTCAGCCTACGGAACCGTAGGTAAATGTCGTACTGCGCTGTCACGCGGTACAACATGCTGCCGTGATCAGGTCTTATCCGTGTCCCCGATCACAATCGTTCGCCGGTCACCGTACAGGCCGGATCCGGTCTACGGCCGGAGGCCGCCCCCGACACGGCGGGGCAGCGGTCGAAACGGGCGACGACGCCGACAGGGCGCCGGCGTCGTCGTCGGTGTCCCGGCTCAGCGCTTGCCGCCGCCGAGAAGACCACCGAGAATCCCGCCGAGACCGCCGCCGGAGTTGCCCCCGAGCACGCTGCCGAGAACGTCCCCGATGCCGCCGCCACCCGCACCGGAACGACCGGCCGCGCCTTCGAGCAGACCTCCGAGGATGTCGCCGATCCCACCGCTCGGCCGAGCGTCGCCGGCCGTGGTGGCGCCGTTGCCGGTGATCTGCTTTGCGAGGTAGGAGAGCACGATGGGCGCGAGGATCGGGAGAAGCTTGGCAATCAGGTCGTTCCCGCCGGATCCGTTGACCGCACCCAGGGTGCTGATCACCTGTTCCTTCTTCTCCCCGAACACGTTGGAGACGATCTTGCTGCCGTCTGCGGCGTCGACCTCGTCCACGTTCACCCCGCCGTCGAGAACACCCGAACCGGAGTGTTCGTCGAGTGCCGACATCAGCGAGGCCGCTCCCTCCGGATCGCGTGCATTGGCACCGAGTCCACCGACGAGCGTGGGCAGCGCCGCACGCACCGCGGTCTCCGCGGTCTGCCGGTCGACGCCGAGGCGCTCGGCCACACGGTCGAGGGGGATCTGGGAGAGGAGTTCGTCGAGACTTGCCATGAGCACCTGCCTGGTCATGGGCGTCCCGTCGCGGCCGCCCGTGCGGCCGAGATTAGCGACTGCCGCCGTTCGGAACCGCACCGCAGGAGAGAGCCGGGCGGGGCTCGTCCGGCAGGCGACCTGTCAATCGAACGAGTCGGCGCCACCGGGGGGTCGACGAAGCGCGACCAGGCAGCACAGCAACGCCACGAGGATGCCGCTCAGCAACAACACCGTGCCGTTCTGGTTGGTGAGCGCGGTCCGGCGGTTCTCCTGCACGTAGTCACCGTGCGCGGAGAAGATCTGCGCCCAGAACGCGACTGCCGTGACGATCCCCAGAAGCGTTCCGACCCATCCGGTGATCACGGAGTCGAACAAGGCCGCGAGGAGGAGCAGGACGGCCGCGACAGCCAGTGGCACCGCGAGAGATTCGTGGAGGGGCAAGCCGGGCGAAGCGATGCCGGCGAGATCCGCGCTCGCGAACCCGTCACGCAATCCCGACAACGGGATCTGGGTGGGGCGTACACCTCCGACGACGGGCAGCACCGCCCCGATACCCAGTGCGACTGCGGCCAGAAACAGGCCCAGGTCCACGAAACTGCGCATGTTCCCCCCTGAAACGAAAACGAACCGAGACAATTCGTTTTGCGGACTCACCGTATCCAAAGAAGCGTTCGGTCACCGGATAGAAACGCAGGCGGACCGATTCACGTTCGACGACTCGGACCGGTCCGTAGGCTGAGGCGCGTCTACCGAGGACCCAGGGAGGGCCGCACGATGTCGGACGCAAGTATTCGGTCGGAGGAGACACGGCAGGGTTTGCCTCCGTGGGCGAAGAAGACGCTCGTCGTCGTCGTCACGCTGGCCGTGCTCGTCATTGCGTATTTCGTGCTCGCCGCATTCGTCCCGAGATGGTGGGCGCAACGGATCGCCGGCCTCGCGGAGGGTGGATTCGCCCGCGGCATTCTGTGGGGGCTGTCTTTCGGTCTTCTCTGTACCGCGATCCCGCTCATCCTGTTCGCCTGCATCTGGCAGGTCCGACGATGGAAGCACCACCGGGTTCTACAGATCCTGCTCGCCGTGGCGGCGCTGGTCATCGCGCTCCCCAACCTCATGACCCTGAGCATCGTGCTCGGTGGCAGCAACGCCGCACACGCCGGTGAGCGGATCCTCGATGTCGATGCGCCGGGGTTCCGGGGCGCGTCACTGGTGGGCGCGATCGTCGGGGCCCTGGCGTGCGTGATCTTTTTCGTCGCCGTCAACCGCTACCGCAAGCGGGGGCGCGACCTCAACCGCGTGCGCGAGAATCTCGAGCGGCAGCGGCTCGAGGAAAAGCGTGAAGAAGAGCGGCGCCGGGCTGCCCAGGAACTGGGGACCGGCCCGGACGACGTACCCCCGGGCGCTCACCGATCCGGGAGTTGATCGCCCCGTATCCGATCAGCCTGCCGAGTTCTTCGCGGCGGACGCGATGCTCAGCATGTTCACGTTGAGAAGGCTCTCGTCGAGCGCACACGGGAGCAGGGTCGTGTCGACGGTGCCGACGCATTCCTTGGCGGTGTACTCGCCGTACTTCTCGTCCCAGTGGTCGATGCTGCCGAGCATGTCGTTCTTCGACGCACCGTCGGGGAGTCGTTCGACGTCCGCGCGTAGCGAGGCGAGGCTCTCGGAGCGCTCCCGGTTGCAGTCCACAGCGGACGACGTCGCATCGCTGAGGCACGAGATGTTCGCCAGCGTGTCGCTGTGCTGTGCGCGGATGTAGTTCCAGTCGACCTCGGACCCGGCACCGGCGGGGGACCCGGACTCTGCTGTGTTGCCCCCTCCTCCGCATGCGGCAAGGAGTACCAGAGCAGGTGCGAGCGCGAGAGCGCGAATTCTCATGTCTCGTTGATCCGTTTCGTCGTGATTTTTGTTACGGGCACGCTGTTCCGGCTCCGGGCGCCACGAAAAACGAAACGACCCGGCGTTCGGAAACGAACGCCGGGTCGCGCGTGGTGCCCCCAGTAGGGCTCGAACCTACGACCTGCGGATTAAAAGTCCGTAGCTCTACCAACTGAGCTATAGGGGCGTGGGCGCACAATGTAACCACATCGAGCGTCTCGATGGTATCGGACGCTCGGCTCCGGTTTCGACACCCTCCCGTGGTGCGCGGGACCCGGTGAAAGCAGAACGGCTCGGGTGCTCACCCCCTGCTTCGCACCCGAGCCGGAAAAAGAATACCACCCGGTGTGTTCTCGGGCGCAGTGCCGGAAAGCCGTCCCGGGCCGTCCCGCGAGAACGGGTGCTCCCGCTCCGGCTACCTGCCCCCCCTGACGTGCCGGAGCAGTCTAAAGTTGACTGAAGGGGGGAATTGACCGGTACTCGGAAGGCTGTATTCCCCATGCCACTTCAGCAGGAGCGTGCCCGGCGTACTCGGGCCGCGATCGTCGAATCGGCGGCCGCCGAATTCGCCAAGAGGGGATTTGCCGCGGCGTCGATCAATCTGATCCTCGAGCACTCGGGCGCCACCAAGGGCGCGATGTACTTCCACTTCAAGTCGAAGGAAGACCTTGCGCGCGCGGTACTCGAGGAGGGGCTCGACCATTACCGCGCCATCGTCGACAGGTGGGTCGGCTTTTCCGAGCTCGATCCCTTCGAGCGGCTCCACGGGATGATCTGCGATTTGGGAGAGGCGCTCCACAACGATGTCATCATCGCGGCTGAGTTCCGTCTCGTCATCGACCCGGAGTTCGCCGACGAGGCGGAGTTGCGCGGAACCTCCGTGTGGGGGCATGCCGGCTACCGGCTGGCGGAGGAGGCCGAGAAACTCGGGCTGTTCCGGCCGGGCGTGGATCTGCGGCGGTTCGTCGGCGCCGTCGGTTCGTCGCTCGCCGGCCAGCGCTATCTCGCCGACCTCGCCGCGCCGGGTGTGGATGTGCGCTCACGGTTCGAGAGCTGCCTCGAGATTCCCCTGGAAGCGACAGCGTCCGAGGACTGGCTCGCGCGGTGGCGCGAGCGTGGCTGGCCGAGTGCCCGTCCGAACACCGAATAGTGGCGTGACCTGGCGATTTGTGATTCTCGAATGCCGTGGCATAAGCTGTCCAAGCTCCCAACGGAAACGCCAAACCCGTTGAGGGTGCGGTTCGGAGAGATCCGATCGGGCCCCCTTCGTCTAGCGGCCTAGGACGCCGCCCTTTCAAGGCGGTAGCGCGGGTTCGAATCCCGTAGGGGGTACGCTTCGATTCTGTCGAAGTGTGCAGTACTTTGGTGAAAGAACTGAATATGTATGGCCCTGTGGCGCAGTTGGTTAGCGCGCCGCCCTGTCACGGCGGAGGTCGCGGGTTCGAGTCCCGTCAGGGTCGCTCAACGCAAGCGATTGGCATTCGGTTCGGGTGCCGTCCGGCCAGGTAGCTCAGTTGGTACGAGCGTCCGCCTGAAAAGCGGAAGGTCGCCGGTTCGATCCCGGCCCTGGCCACAGAGGTTGTCCGGCAGACAACCGCTCAATTACATATCGAGGACCCACCGCGTGCGGTGGGTCCTGCTATGGGAACCCCGTTGGCGTTCTTTCATGGCCCTGTAGCGCAGTTGGTTAGCGCGCCGCCCTGTCACGGCGGAGGTCGCGGGTTCGAGTCCCGTCAGGGTCGCATCAGGCGAAGGCCCGGTATCTACGGATAC